>NZ_JBFBIR010000038.1:2140-78873 GCF_040685715.1 Kitasatospora sp. NPDC088264 | reverse complement strand
CACCGGCTCGACCTGTTCTCGCTGATCGCGGGGGCGCTGTTCAGCACGATCGCGGCTCCCACGGGCCCTTCGCCGTACCGCCGCTCCGCTGCTCAGGCCTTCTTGGCGCACTCCGCGCAGGTGCCGAAGATCTCCAGGGTGTGCGCGATGTCGCTGAACCCGTGCTCCGCGGCGACCGCGTTGGCCCAGCGTTCCACCGCTGGGCCCTCCACCTCGACGGTCGCGCCGCAGTGCCGGCACACCAGGTGGTGGTGGTGTCCGCTGCTGCACCGGCGGTAGACGGCCTCGCCGTCGGCGGTGCGCAGCACGTCCACCTCGCCTGCGTCGGCGAGCGACTGCAGGGTGCGGTAGACCGTGGTCAGACCGACGGAGTCCCCGCGGTGCTTGAGCATGTCGTGGAGCTCCTGCGCGCTGCGGAAGTCCTCGATCTCGTCCAGGGCCGCCGAGACGGCGGCACGTTGCCGGGTCGAGCGGGCGCGCGGCGACGGGCCTGCGGTGGTCACCGTGGGTCCTCCTGGGGTGGTGGGCGTCTCGCACCTCATTGTGCCAGCCCCGCCCCCCGCTCCGGAGTGATCGCGTCGGAGGAACCGCGGCCCGGGAGTTGCCCCGGGATCTGTCCCGGGGACTGCCCCGGGAATTCTTCGGGGAGTTGACCCGGGAACTGTTCCGGCAGGGCGACGTCGCAGACCTTCGGTCCGGGGTCCGCGACGCCCCTGCGGTGGCGCCGCCGGGCGAGCGGGGCGGCGAGCAGGCTGAACACCGCGAAGACCGCGATGGCGAGCAGCACGATGGCCGGGCCGGAGGGCACGTTGAGGTGGTAGGAGCCGGTGACGCCGGCCAGCGAGACCACCACGCCGAGCGCGATCGAGGCCGCCTGGGTGGCGGCGAACGACCGGGTGAGCTGCTGGGCGGCGACCACCGGGACCACCATCAGGGCACTGACCAGCAGCAGCCCGACCACCCGCATCGCGACGGTGACGGTGACGGCGGCCATCACCGCGAGCAGCAGGTTGAGCGTGCGCACCGGCAGGCCGGTGACCCGGGCGAAGTCCTCGTCCTGGCAGATCGCGAAGAGCTGTCGGCGCAGGCCGACGGTGACCGCGACGACCACCGCGCCGAGCACCGCGATGGTGATCAGGTCGGTCGGGGCGACGGTGAGGATGGAGCCCCACAGGTAGCTCTCCAGCGAGCCGGCGCCGGCCTGGGCGGAGAGCGAGACGAGCAGCTTGCCGCAGGCCATGCCGCCGTAGAAGAGCATCGCCAGGGCGATGTCGCCGCGCTGGTTGCCGCGCGAGCGGACGAGTTCCATCGTGACGGCGCCGAGCACGCAGACCAGCACGGCCATCCAGACCGGGCTGGTCTGGAAGATGAAGCCGAGGCCGACGCCGGTCATCGCGACGTGTCCCATGCCGTCGCCCATCAGGGCCTGCCGGCGCTGCACCAGGTAGATGCCGACGGCCGGTGCGGTGATCCCGACCAGGACGGCGGCGAGCAGGGCGCGCTGCATGAAGTCGTAGGAGAGCATCTCGGTCATGCCAGCAGCCTCGGCGGGGTGTGGTCGGCGTGCGGGTGGACGTGGTCGTGGCCGGGCAGCGCGTGCAGGCCGGTGTTGGGCACGGGCGGGCCGTCGTGCGCGACGCAGCCGTCCCGCAGCACCACGGCGCGGTCGATCAGCGGTTCCAGCGGCCCGAGTTCGTGCAGCACGAGGAGGACGGCGGCGCCGCGGGCGACCTCGGCGCGCAGGGTGTCGGCGAGCACCTGCTGGCTGGCGGCGTCCACGCCGGCCATCGGCTCGTCCATGATCAGCAGGTCGGGGGTGCCGACCAGGGCTCGGGCGATCAGCACCCGCTGCTGCTGGCCGCCGGACAGGTCGGCGACGCCGTCCCCGGCCCGCTCCAGCATGCCGACGGCGGCGAGCGCGCGGTCCACCGCCGCGCGGTCCCGGCGGCGGAACGGCAGCAGCCGGTGCTGCGGCAGCCGCCCGGTGGAGACCACTTCGCGCACGGTGGCCGGCACGCCGGAGGCGGCGGTGGTGCGCTGCGGGACGTACCCGATCCGGTGCCAGGCGCGGAAGCCGGCGTACGGGATGCCGAACAGCTCCAGCGTGCCCTGTCCCAGCGGGACGGAGCCGATCACGGCCTTGACGGTGGTGGACTTGCCGGAGCCGTTGGCGCCGAGCAGGGCGACCACCTCGCCGGGCTGGACGGTGAGGTCGACGCCGCGCAGCACCGGCCGACCGCCGCGCGAGGCGACGGCGTCGCGGAGGCGGACGGCCGGGGGTATCGGGTGGGTCATGGTGCTGTCGTCCCGTCAGCTGGTGGGGGTGCCGGTCGTGGTGGGGGTGCTGCCGGTCGCGGCGGGGGTGGCGCCGAGGGCGGCCTGGAGGTTGGCCAGGTTCTGCTTCATGACCGAGAGGTAGTCCTCCTTGCCCGGGTCCTTGACGCCCTCCAGCGGGTCCAGCACGGCGGTCTTGAGGCCGAGGTCCTTGGCGACGGTGTCGGCGAGCTTGGGGCTGACCAGGGTCTCGAAGAAGATCGTGGTGACGCCGTTGTCCTTGGCGGCCTTCTGCACCTCGGCGAGGCGGGCCGGGGTGGGCTCGGACTCGGGGTCGACGCCGTTGATGGCGACCTGGGTGAGGCCGTAGTGGTCGGCGAGGTAGCCGAAGGCGGCGTGGCTGGTGACGAAGGTCTTGGACTTGGCGTCCTTCAGGCCGTCCCGGAACTCCTGGTCCAGCGCGGTCAGCCGGCCGACCAGGTCGTCGGTGTTCTTGCGGTAGTCGTCGGCGTGGGCCGGGTCGGCCTTGGCGAACCCGTCGCCGACGCTCTTGGCGATCGCCGCGTAGCGGGTTGGGTCGAGCCAGATGTGCGGGTCGCCGGCCGGGCCGTCGTGCTGGTGGCCGTCGGCCTCGGTGCCCTCGTCGAGGTGGTGGTCGACCAGCGGGCTGGCGGCGGTGGCGTCGATCTTGTACTTGGCCGAGGACTGGCCGACGGCCTGGTCGACGGTGGGCTGGAGGCCCTTGAGGTAGATGATCGCGTCGGACTTCTGGACGGTGGCGACCTGCTTGGCGGTGAGCTCCAGGTCGTGCGGCTCGACGCCGGCCGCGGTGAGGTCGGTGACCGCGACATGCTCCTTGCCGATCTGCTGGGCCAGGTACTCCATCGGGTAGAAGGAGGCGACGACCTTCAGCTTGCCGTCGGCGCTCTGGGCGCTGCTGCTGCCACCGCAGGCGGTTAGGACGAGGGAGGCGGTGAGGGCGGTGGCGGCGATGGCTATGGAGCTGCGGGTACGTCGTCCGATCATCATGACAATCATTCTCATCTTATCTGGAAATGATTGTCAACTCACTCGGACGGGTGAACGGCAGGTAGCCGTGGCTGGGAGGGGCCGGACGATACCGATTTGAACCCCGTACCCATATGGCCGGTAACCTGAGGTATTCGGGTACGCGCAACCAGCCGTGCCCTGACCGTGCCGTACGTACTGAAGAGAGCACTGTGGCCGCCGACAAGATCGACACGATCGTCAGCCTGAGCAAGCGCCGTGGCTTCGTCTACCCCTGCAGCGAGATCTACGGCGGCACGCGTGCCGCCTGGGACTACGGGCCGCTGGGCGTCGAACTCAAGGAGAACATCAAGCGCCAGTGGTGGCGCGCGATGGTCCAGGCCCGTGAGGACGTCGTGGGACTCGACTCGTCGGTGATCCTCGCGCGCGAGGTGTGGGAGGCCTCCGGCCACGTCGCCACCTTCAACGACCCGCTGACCGAGTGCCTCTCCTGCCACAAGCGCCACCGGGCCGACCACCTGGAGGAGAAGTACGAGGCCAAGCACGGCTTCCCGCCGCCGAACGGCCTCAAGGACGTCAACTGCCCCGACTGCGGCACCAAGGGCCAGTTCACCGAGCCCAAGGACTTCTCGGGCATGCTGAAGACCCACCTCGGCGTCACCGAGGAGGCCAGCGGCCTGGCCTTCCTGCGGCCCGAGACCGCTCAGGGCATCTTCACCAACTTCAAGGCCGTCCAGACCACGTCGCGCAAGAAGCCGCCGTTCGGCATCGCCCAGACCGGCAAGAGCTTCCGCAACGAGATCACCCCCGGCAACTTCATCTTCCGCACCCGCGAGTTCGAGCAGATGGAGATGGAGTTCTTCGTCAAGCCGGGCGAGGACGAGCAGTGGCACGAGTACTGGCTCCAGCAGCGCTGGGACTGGTACGTCGGCCTGGGCCTGCGCACCGAGAACATGCGCTTCTTCGAGCACCCGAAGGAGAAGCTCTCCCACTACGCCAAGCGCACGGTGGACATCGAGTACCGCTTCAACTTCGGTGGTAGCGAGTTCTCCGAGCTGGAGGGCGTCGCCAACCGCACCGACTACGACCTGCGGGTGCACAGCGAGGCGTCCGGCCAGGACCTCAAGTACTTCGACCAGGAGAGCGGCGAGCGGTACTTCCCGTACGTCATCGAGCCGGCGGCCGGCCTCAACCGCGCCATGCTGGCCTTCCTGATCGACGCCTACTTCGAGGACGAGGCGCCCAACGCCAAGGGCGTCATGGAGAAGCGCGTCGGTATGCGGCTCGACCCGCGCCTGGCCCCGGTCAAGGTCGCCGTCCTGCCGCTGTCGCGCAACGCCGACCTCTCCCCGAAGGCCCGTGGCCTCGCCGCCGACCTGCGCACCGCGTGGAACGTCGAGTTCGACGACGCCGGCGCCATCGGCAAGCGCTACCGCCGCCAGGACGAGATCGGCACGCCGTTCTGCGTCACCGTCGACTTCGACACCCTCGAGGACAACGCGGTGACCGTCCGCGACCGCGACACCATGTCGCAGGAGCGCGTCTCGCTCGACCAGGTCAAGGCGTACCTGGGTGCGCGGCTGATCGGCTGCTGAGCCTGCTCAGCTCTTCTGGAGCCCTCGTTCGCCCCGGTCCGTCCGGGGCGGGCGGGGGCTCCCGCGTGTTCCCGCCGTTCCCGCCCTCCGCTCACCGTCTGCGCTTACCGTCTGCCCCAGCGGGAACGGGGGGCCGCGGCCGGTTCGGTCGGCAGGCCGGCGCTGCGCAGGGCGGCCAGCGTCGTCCGGTGCCGGGCGCCGTCGGCGAGCAGCGCGGCGAGCAACCGCCCGTACAGCTCCGGGCTGGTGTCCAACGCGGCCGCCAGCTTGACCAGCTCCACCGGCGGGCGCAGCGCCGCCAGCTCGTACAGCAGGACGGTCGCGAGCTCGGCCGGCAGCTCCGTCGCCAGCGCGGCCAGCTCCGCCGTCGGCCGGCCGGCCGCCTGGCGCAGCAGCGTCCGCACGTCGGCGTGCCGGCCCGTGCGGCGCAGACCGGTCGCCAGCGCCGTCAGCTCCGGCGTCGGTGCCGAACCCCACTCCCACAGCAGCGTCGCGCCGTCCGCGCCCTGCCCGGCCCGCTCCAGCGCGGCCAGCAGGGCGGGCAGGGCCGACGCCGGATAGCCCCAGAACGCGTGGAACAGTTCCGCCGCCTCCTCCGCCAGCCCCAGCTCGCGCAACTCCGCCAGCATCGCCACCGCCTGCTCGGGGGCGCACTGCGCGGCGCTCCTGGCCAGGTGCAGGGACGCGCCCGTCGGGCCGCGTCGGGAGAGCATGCCGGCCAGCAGCGCGGCGTCCGCCGGATCGAGGCCGGTGGCCGCCCGGGACAGCAGCTCCGTCGCCTCGGCGAAGGCGCCGGCGCGGTGCAGGGCCGCCACCCGCTCGGCGAGGGCGCCGATGTCGGGTCGGGCGGGTCGGGCGGGTCGGTCCTGGGGCGGCGGGGCCTGGGCCGGTTGCGGCTCCGGCTGTCGGTTCCGCAGTCGGTTCTCCAACGCCTCCAGTCGATCGCTCAGTTGGAGGCAGCGGGCGCCCAGGCCCTCGCGCAGGGCGCGCGCCTGCGCCAGCTGCCGCAGCAAGTCCCCGTCCGGCCGCTGGCGGCCCGGCGCCGCCCGGATCGCCTCGTTCAACCGCCGCTCCCGCTGGCTCGCGTAGCGGCTCGCGCGCAGTAACTCGTCCAGCTCCGACCGGAGTTCGTACGCCTGTTGCTCGCCCTCCGGGTCCTGGCCCGCGGATTGTGCCGTCGGCCGCATGCGCATGATCGCCCCACCCCGTCCATCTCTCCCCTGACTGCGGGACATCCTGGCGTCGCTATATGGCGGGGGAGTTAAGGGAGCGCGTCCAGTCGTGCGCGACTGGTGTCAAGGAGCGCGCAGACGGCGGTCGTTGCGAGAAGTGCGCCGGTCGCGCTCCGCGGCGGGCCGACCGCCCTCATGCGGCCAGCCGTGCCCGCGCCTCCATCAGGGCGAAGCCGAGCAGGTTCAACCCCTGCCACTCGTCGGGCCGTTCCGCGCGGATGTCGTCGGCCGCGAGCCCGATGCCCCAGATCCGGTCCACCGGGCTGGCCTCGACCAGGACGCGGTCGCCGGTGCCCAGCAGGTAGGCGCGCAGCGCCTCGTCCTGGCCGAACTTCGCGACGTTCCCCTCGACGACCAGCTCGAACCGGCCGGCCGTCCAGGCCGCGTCGTCGAACCCCTTGACCAGCCGCCCCAGCTTCTTCGCCTCGGCCGGCGTGCGGGCCGCCAGCACCTGCTGCTCGATGGCCTCGTCCCCGAACATCCGGGCCTTCCCCGCCATCATCCAGTGCTCGGCGGACGCGTACGCCACCCCGTCGACGGTGAACTCCCCGGGCCACCACTGGCTCAGGCACTCCTGCCGCGTCCCCCCGCCCTTCCGTTCGGTGTGCCCCCAGAACATCAGCCACTTCGGCCGCACCCCGGTGGCCATCAGTGCTGCCAGCTCCACCCGGCTACGGACGTCGGCAGAGGTCCCCACGCGCATCTCGCTCATATCGTCATTCTGACGCAAAGGGGGCCGTCGGGCCAGCGGGTTTTCGGTGGCCGGTCGGGTCAGTTGACGGGCAGCGCGTTCGCCATGTCCCGGAAGCGGGGCGACACGCGCATCATGCCGTCCGAGCCGACGTTGAGGTTCTCGATCCAGCCGTCCCGGTACCAGAAGAGCGACGGGGTCAGCGGGGCCGGGTCGCCAGCCGCGAGCTCCTTCGACAGGTCGATCAGGAAGCGGATGGCGTTCAGCGACAGGCTGGTGCGGATCGGCACGGCGCAGAGCGCGTTGTTCGTCGGCAGGGCGACCAGGGCCCCGTTGGGCAGCTCGACGCCCCCTCCCAGGGCGTTCTCCAGGCGCAGCGCGTGGGCGGCTCCGGGCCAGGCCCCCATGCCGTTGACGGTGTGGATGGTGTCGCCGTTGGACGCGTCGAAGACCTGCCGGTTGAGCTGCTCGGTGGCCAGGTTCGCGAAGGCCCGCTCCCACAGCTCGGCCCGGCTGATGCTCCACTGGTCGGCGGCGTGTTCGGCTATCGACAGGGCTTCGGTCTTGCCGGCCCGCTTGCCGGCGTCCACGCAGAGGACGACCGACAGCTCGTCGTCGATCTGCCGCGCCATCGGATCGGGCCCCAGGCCGCGGCTCCTGGTGATCAGGAGCCGCAGCCGGTCCCGGACCTCGAAGACCGAGATCGTCGCGAGCGCCTGGCACGGGCCGTGCTCGTCGCACAGCGGCCTCGGAAGGTTCTTGCGGCTGCCGAACAGTGGCATGGGTGACTCCCCGGGTGGTTGCGGTGGTCGGACCGAGCCACAGCATTCCATCGGTTGGCCCTGCCGTCCCGAGATCACCCCATTCCCGGAAGTGTTCTGTCGAGCCGTCAGGTAGTGGTGTGCTCCCAGCGGAGGGCGGGGTGGCCGTCGACCCAGTAGTGGGTCGCCCGGTCGGTGATCCGCAGGCGGACGGCGGTGAGGTCGGGGCGGCCGGCCTCCTGCCAGGCGGTGAGGATGCGCTCGACCTCGTCCCACAGGGCGACCGGGCCGCTCTGGTGGACCGTCCAGCCGTAGGTGTCGTCGGCGACCTCGGCGACGGATCCGGGGATGGACAGGCAGTAGATCGACTCCAGATCCTCCCCGATTGAGACGGTGAACTTGGCGTCTGGGAAGGAGAGTTGGGCGAGAATGGCCGGCGCCGGGTTGTTGAGGAGGGTGGGGGAGACGTGCGCCAGTCGCTTCGGCTCGGTGGTTGCCGCCCGGGCCGTGAGGTTGCCGACCGGGGGCACCGGGCGATCGGGCCGGACGGGAGGGAGGGCGGAGCGGCCGATGATCCGGCCGTCGGCGGTGCCGTCCGCGTGGACGGTGACCTTGGCCAGGCCGGCGCCCTCGGGCCAGGTGCCGACCGTGGCCAGGATCGTGCCGCCGGGTTTGGTCTGCCGCACCCAGGTGTGGGGGATGCGGCGCACCGCGTGGGTGGCGATCACCCGGTCGTGCGTGACCTCGGGGTCGCCCTCGGCGGTGGTGACGTTGCGCTCGCCGAGGAGGTGGCGGAGCAGGGCCGTCGAGTAGCCCGTGCCGGCGCCGATCTCCAGCACGGTGTGCCCGTCCTCGGCGCCCAGGGCGTCGATCATGCGGACGGTGGCGGCCGGGGCGGTGGTGGAGGCGGTGGGGAAGCCCCGGACGGGCGCGGAGACCTGGTCGGCGGTCAGATGCCCGTTGAGCTGGGTGACCAGCGACCGATTGCTGTGCGCGAGTTCGACCCACTCCGCCGGATCGGCGCCGCGCTCGGTCACCGGCCGCCAGCGGCGCCTGCCGGTGGACACGAACACCCCGGGCCGCAGGAACGGCTCCCGGGGCACGGCCTCCACGGCGGCGCGCAGCGCCGGGCTGGTCAGGGCGCCGTCCGCCTCAAGCCGGTCGGCGAGTGTTCGGCGCGCGGCTGCGGTGTCCGGGGTGGTCATGGCTCTCCTGTCTCACGGTGGCCTCGTTCCCTCCAGGATGGCTGAGCTTCGCCGCCCTGCGCCGAATCGCCCGGAGGTGGGCTGGTTCTCCCCGTCCGACACCGACGAGCTGCCCATGGTCCCGAGCATCCGCAAGCGCCTCACCGACTGGCGCGGCGGTCGCACCCCCGTCGTCCGCTAGAAGGAGACCCGCCGCGCGAGAAGTCGGCCGGTCCGACTTCTCGCGCAAGCGGCCCGGGGTTTCGGAGCCCGCCCCATCGAGCAGATCGGGAAGGGGGCATGACAACTCCCCTTTCCAGAAGCCGATGTGAGGAGCACTCATGAGCCCCACCCGTCGTGACGTCCTGCGCTGGGGAGCCGGTGCCGGTGGCGCCCTCCTGGCCGCCGCCGCGTTCAGCCCGTCTGCCGCCGCCGCCACCGTCAGCCCGTCCGCCTGGATGAGCGCCCTGGGCGACGCCACGCCGCTGACCGCCCTGACGATCCCCGGCACCCACGACTCCTGCTGCACCGACCCGATGCACGGCACCGAGTGGTCCCACACCCAGAACTGGGGCCTGCCCGAGCAACTCCAGCGCGGCATCCGCTTCCTCGACATCCGCTGCAACGGACTCGCGGGGACGGCCGACGAACTCGGCATCTACCACAGCGACAACTACCAGTACGTCCGGCTCCAGGACGTCCTCGACCAGTGCCGCTCCTTCCTCGCCGCCAACCCGCGCGAGGCCCTGGTCATGCGGGTCAGGAACGAGTACGCGGGCGGGAACCGGCTCGACGACACCGAGTTCCAGCGCCGGATCAACCACTACCTGGACGACCTCGGCTACCGGGGCCTGTTCTGGACCGACCCCTCGTGGCCCACCCTCGGCCAGGCCCGCGGCCGCGTCGTCCTCGCCGCCGACTTCGCCAACCCGTGGTCGGTCATCCAGTGGTCCAGTGGCACCAACACCTGGTTCGCGACCCAGGACACCTTCCAGGGCATCAGCCTCGCCGCCAAGTCCCAGGCCGTCGTCGACTGGTTCGACCATGCCTTCCTCGACCAGGGCTCCCCGCGGATGTACGTGAACTTCACGAGCTACGCCAACGGCGGCTGGCCCAAGGTCAACGCGGCCGCCATCATGCCCCCCGTCCGCGACTACCTGAACGCCCGCCGCCAACAGGCCGCCCATTTCGGCATCGTCCCGATGGACTTCCCCGACTTCCACACCGACGTCCTGCAACTGCTCATCGACAAGAACTTCATCGGCCGTTGACCGGGGCCGCCGACCCGACCGCTGGGTAGCCTGCCGGCATGCCTGATCCCTCACCCTTCGCGGTCCCGAATCGTTTCGACGGTGACCCTGCCCGTGTCGCACTCGTCATTCCCGGAGTCGGTTACTCGCCCGCCAGGCCGCTGCTCCACTTCGCCCGCGCCGTGCTCCTCCAACACGGCTGGACGGTGCAGGAGTTGTGGTGGCAGGTCCCGGGCGACTTCTCTCGGTTCACCGTGGACGACCGGATCGCATGGGTCGAGCGGCAGGTCGGCCGGGCCGTCGCCGCGGAGGAGGGGGCCTGCGGTCTCCTGGTCGGCAAGTCCTTGGGCTCGCTCGCCTGTGGCATCGCAGCCGATCGGGGGATGGCGGCGGCCTGGCTGACGCCCGTCCTGACCCTCGACCAGGTGGCCCGCTCGCTGCGCCGATCCGAAGCGCCGACGCTCCTGGTCGGCGGGAGCGCCGACCAGCTGTGGGATCGACAGGTCGCCGGGTCGGTGGGGCACGAGGTCCTGGAAGTACCCTCGGCGGATCACTCCCTTGAGCTGGCGGATGATCCCGTGGGGTCGGCCGGGGTGCTGCGGCAGGTCGTCTCGAGGCTGGACCGCTTCGTCGGCTCGCTCGACGTCTAGAGAGCGCCCGGAGCCGGTCGGCGGACGCCGAACCGGGGTGGGCGGCCCAGGCGGCGGGTTGCTCTTCGGCGCCGGTGGTGCGGGTGTCGCAGGTGAGGGCAGGTCCGCCGGTGTCCGGGCGGCGCAGGACCTTGGCGCGACGTGGCGGCGGCCCCGCGATCGGGTGTCGATCGCGGGGCCGTTGCCGTCGCCGCGGCCCGTGGGGCCGGTCGGCTCAGCCGATGGAGCGGGGGAGGCGGGTGGTCAGGTACAGGATGACGAAGGAGCCGATGAGCTGGAGGCCCAGGCAGAGGGCGAGGGCGCGGTCCATGCCGAGGCTGGGGGAGAGCGACAGGTAGAGGGTGCCGAGGGTGGCGACGCCGAGGGCGAGGCTGGACTGCTGGCCGGTGGCCAGGACGCCGCTGCCGACGCCGGCCCGGGCGGCGGGCACCTTGGCGAGGACGACGCGGAACAGCGGGGTGCCGATCAGGCCCTGTCCGATGCCGGCGAGGGCGACGCCGGGCGCCATCCGCAGCGGGGAGAAGTGCGACCAGTCGGCGAGGACGGTGACGGCGAGGGTGGCCAGGCCGGCGGCCTGGATGACGGCGCCCGCGCTCAGTACCCGGCTGCCGTAGCGGCCGATCAGGCGGGGGCCGGAGAGCGAGGCGGTGAAGTAGCCGACGGCCATCGGGACGAGCGCCCAGCCGGCCGCGACCGGACCGAGGTGCAGGCCCTGCTGGAGGGCAACGGCGATGACGAACATGAAGCCGCCGAAGCCGGCGAAGTAGGGCAGGGCGATGCCGAGGCCGCGCCGCATCTCGGGGATGCGCAGCAGGGACGGCGGCACCAGCGGGGTGGCGCCGCGCTGCTCCGCCCGGCGTTCGACCAGGACGAAGGCGGCGGCGAGGACGGGGAACAGTCCGAGCAGCACCCAGGACCAGAGCGGCCAGCCGGCGGCGCGGCCCTCCATCAGCGGGACGAGCAGGGCGAGCAGCGAGGCGGTGAGCAGGACGGTGCCGGGCACGTCGACCTGGGCGGCCTGGGTGGCCCGGCTCTCCGGGACGTAGCGGACGGCGAGGACCAGGGCGAGCAGCGCGAACGGCACGTTGAGCAGGAAGACGGAGCGCCAGCCGGTGCCGAACAGGTCGGCGGCGACGAGCATGCCGCCGAGCACCTGCCCGATCACCACGGAGATGCCGCCGACGGCGCCGTAGATGCTGAGGGCGCGGCCGCGCCGGGCGCCGTCGGTGGCGGCGGTGATGGTGCCGAGGACCTGCGGGATCAGCAGCGCGGCGGAGGCGCCCTGGGCGGCGCGGGCGGCGACCAGCGTCCAGGCGCCGGGGGCGAGGCCGCAGGCGAGCGAGGTGAGGGCGAAGGTGGCGGCGCCGACGACGAAGAGCCGGCGGCGGCCGAAGATGTCGCCGAGGCGCCCGCCGAGGACGAGCAGGACGGCGAAGGCGATGCCGTAGCCGGCGGCGACGAGTTCGAGGACGGCGGGCCCGGCGGCCAGGTCGTGGTCGATGGTGGGCAGCGCGACGTTGACGATGAAGAAGTCGAGCATCGGCAGGAAGGCCCCGAGCAGGACGGTGACCAGCCCGGCGGTGCCGAGGGAGGGGGCAGCGCTGCGGGCGGCGGTCGCGGTCGCGGCGCCGGGGGTGGTGGCGGTGCGGACCGGGTCGGGGGCGACGGCGAGTTGTTGGGTCACGGGTCCTACGATCCGCCTGGCCGTACCCTGGTACCAGAGTGTGGTTATCCAGGTATAAGAAGTACCTGGCAACAGGCTCCGGGCTGGCGCATGCTAGGAACCATGAGCCTCACCACCCCGGCCGCGCAAGCCCGGTCCGCCTCGGTCGCGCAAGCCCGGACCACCACGGCGACGCAAGCCCGGACCACCCCCGACGACGCCCGCCGGCACGACCTGGCGGCCTTCCTGCGCAGCCGCCGCGAGCGGATCGCGCCCGACCAGGTGGGCCTGCCCCCGACCGGCCGCCGCCGCACGCCGGGGCTGCGCCGCGAGGAGGTCGCGCAGCTCGCCGCCGTCGGGGTGACCTGGTACACGTGGTTGGAGCAGGGGCGCGACATCCAGGTGTCCACCCAGGTGCTGGACGCGGTCTCCCGCGCCCTGCTGCTGGACCCGAGCGAGCGCGCGCACCTGTTCACCCTGGCCGGCGCGGAGGATCCGGCGCCGGTGAAGGAGTGCCCCTCGGTCACCCAGAGCGTGCGGCTGGTGCTGGAGCAGATGGCGCCGTACCCGGCCGTGGCCGTCAACCCCCGCTACGACGTGCTCGCGTACAACGCCCAGTACACCGCGATCGTCGGCGATCTCAACGAACTTCCGCCCGAGGACCGCAACTTGATGTGGATGGCGTTCACCCCCTCGCGGTTCCGTGAGGTGCTGATCGACTACCGGACCGAACGCCTCGGCATGGTGGCCCGGTTCCGTGCCGCGATGGCCGACCACAGCGCGGAGCCCGCCTGGAAGGCACTGCTGGCCCGGCTGCTCAAGACCTCGCCGGACTTCGCGGAGGTCTGGCAGCGGCACGAGGTGATGGGGCCGAGCAACGGGATCAAGCGGTTCCAGGTGCCGGGCGTCGGGCTGCTGCGCTGCGAGTACACGAGCTTCTGGCTCGGCCCCCGACTCGGGACGCGGATGATCACGTACACCCCGTTGGACGAGGAGACCCGCGCGCTGATGAACCGGTTGCCCAGCAGCTTCTAGCCCTGCCCGACGGCTTCTAGCGGGGGGTGAGGACGGCACGCCCGAGCAGCACGCACACCACCGCGAGCGGCAGTTCGACGCCGAGCGCCATCACCAGGGCGGCGAGCACCGCGTGGCCCGGGCCGGCGCAGGCGATGTCGGCCAGCGCGTCCCCCGCGAGCAGCAGGGCCACCGCTCCGCCGGCCCAGCCGGCGGCGGCGCTGCGCCGGCGCAGCAGGGCGTCGAGCGAGAGCAGCGCGGAGAACTCCAGCAGGTCGAGCACCACCCACGGGGTCTCGTGGCAGGCGGCGAGGACCGCGAGCCAGGGCAGCAGCGCGACGGCGGCCACGACCGGCACCCGCTCGAAGCGGGCGGGCAGGACGAGGGCGGCGGCCGGGCGGCCGGCGAGGACGGCGGTGCTCATGCAGCCCCTCCGACGACTGCGGCCTCGCCCCGGCGCCGCACCCGCTCCAGCGGCTGCCGCTCGGTGGTGTCCCCGCCGGGGTGCCGGACCAGCACCCCGGTGTACGGGCCCTCGGCCCAGGCGAGCCAGAACCGCCCGGCGACCGTGACCACCTCGGCGCCGACGGCCGGTCGCTCGAACCGGAACGGCCCGGCCGACCAGAGCGACCGTACGGACCGGAACGACCGTACGGACCGGAATGACCGCACGGACCCGAGCGACCGCACGGACCGGAGCGGCCCGGCCAGCCGCCCGGCGGTGAACGCCACCGCGGGCGCACCCCCGTCGGCCGCCAGCCGGCCCCAGGCGAGCACGTGGTGCGCCCGCCCGCCCGCCGGGCTGCGCCGAGCACCGCGCAGCAGCTGTGGGGTGAGCCGGGCGGCGACCAGGACATCGGCCAACTCGCCGTCCTGGTACACCTCCAGCGCGGCCCGGCCGCGGCGGCCGACCAGGCTGCGGACCGACCAGGGCCCGGCCCCGACCGGCAGCGTCCCCTCCGGCCCCGCCGTCCGGCGGAGCGCGTCCCCGGGAACACCCCCGTGGCTCCCGGGGACGGGCCGCCGGGGCGGCGGGGTGGCGGAGTGCGATGCGGTGCTCGTCATGCCGTCCAGCTTCCCGTCGATCATGGGCCGCTGTCGGTGGTGCCGTGCTCCGAATCCGGGGTGTACCTAGATACACCCCGACCGTGAGCCCCCCTTCATGGTGGCCGTTGATCATCGCGCCCTACGCTGTCGGTCATGCCCTCCACCACGTTGCGCCGAGCGCTCGTCAGGAGCCTTCGGCGCCACCCGTGGTCGCCCGAGGCCTGGCGGGACACCCGCTTCATAGCCGCCGGCCTCCCGATGGCCCTGCCGGTCTGGCTGGCCGTCACCGAGTCCAAGCTGCTCTTCCCGATGACGGCCCTGGTCCTCATCTGCACGCGCCCGCTCACCGCCGCCCAGCGCGGCCGGCTGCGCGCCCTGCGCGGGGTGGAGGTGTCGCCGCCGCGCCCGGGCGAGCCGTGGGCCTGGCTGCCGGGCCGGCTGCTGCTGGGGCTGACCTGGCGCCAGAGCGTCCACCACCTGCTGGCCGGCCCGCTGCTGGCGGCGGGCGCGCTGGTGGTGCTGTACGCCTGGGGCGCCGGCGTGGTGATGGCGAGCGTGTACGGCTGGGTCTGGCTGATGCCCGTCGGCAGCCCGCTGCGCTCGGAGCTGGCCGGGCTGGACGTGGTGATCACGGTCGCCGGGGTGCTGCTGCTGGCCGTGATGCCCTGGCTGGCGGCGCTGGCGGCCTGGCTGGAGGTGCGCACGGCCCAGCTGCTGCTCGGCCCCAACCGCGCGGAGGCGCTGGAGCGGCGGGTCGAGGAGATCGCCGAGAGCCGGGCCGGGCTGGTCGACGTGGTGGACGCCGAGCGCCGCCGGATCGAGCGGGACCTGCACGACGGTGCCCAGCAGCGCCTGACCTCCCTCGCGATGAACCTGGGCCTGGCCCGGCGCACCCTCAAGGACGTCCCGCCCGAGGTCATGCAGGTGATCGTGGACGCGCACGAGGAGGCGCAGGCGGCCATCGACGAGCTGCGCGACCTGGTCCGCGGTCTGCACCCGGCGGTCCTGGAGGACCGCGGCCTGGACGCGGCGCTGTCCGGCATCGCGGCCCGCGCCCCGCTGCCGGTGCGCCTGGACGTCCACCTCGCCGAGCCGGTCGCCCCGACCGTCGAGGCGGTCGCCTACTTCACCGTCTCCGAGGCCCTGACCAACGTGGCCAAGCACGCCCGCGCCCAGCGGGTCGACCTCTCGGTGCGGACGGTCGGCGGCTGGCTGCGCCTGGTCATCAGCGACGACGGCGTGGGCGGCGCGGACGCCTCGCGCGGCACCGGGCTGACCGGCCTGCGCAAGCGCGCCGCCTCGGTCGACGGCACACTGTCCGTTCTCAGCCCCCTCGGGGGCCCCACCACCATCACCGTGGAGTTGCCGTGCGCGCTGTGATCGCCGAGGACTCGGTCCTGCTGAGGGTCGGCCTGGTCAAGGTCCTGGAGGCGGTGGGCTTCGAGGTCGCCGCCGCCGTCGGGGACGCCACCGAGTTGCTGGCGGCCGTCGAGGAGCACCGCCCGAAGGTGGTGGTGGCGGACGTCCGGATGCCTCCGGGCTTCACCGACGAGGGTGTGAAGGCCGCGCTGATGATCCGCCGGCAGTGGCCGGACGTCGCCGTGCTGCTGCTCTCCCAGTACGTGGAGGAGCGCTACGCCGCCGACCTGCTGGCCACCAACACCAGCGGCGTCGGCTACCTGCTCAAGCAGCGGGTGGCCAACGTGGACGACTTCGTGGAGGCGCTGCAGCGGGTCGCCGCGGGCGGCACCGCCCTGGACCCGGAGGTGGTGGCCCAGCTGCTGGTGCGCCGCCACCGGGACCCGCTGGAGAAGCTGACCCCGCGCGAGCGGGACGTGCTCGGCCTGATGGCGGAGGGCCGCTCCAACGCCGCGATCGCGGCCGCCCTGGTGGTCAGCGACAGCGCGGTGGCCAAGCACATCAACTCGATCTTCACCAAGCTCGACCTGCCGCCGGCCGACGACAGCCACCGCCGGGTGCTGGCGGTGCTGCGGTTCCTGGAGGTCGGGTAGCCGTGGGCGGACCGACGAAGGCGTGGGGGCGGAAGGCCTGGCGGACCACCGGCACGCTCGCGATCGCGGTCGTCATGATCGGCGCCGGGATGCAGACCTGGGCGATGGTGGTGCAGCAGCAGACGACCTCGACGCAGCCGTACAACGTCGTCATCCACAAGCTCCGGCTGGACACCGGCAGCGCCTCGGTGCGGATCAGGGCGGGCCGCGACGGCCGGGTGGTGGTCCGGCAGAACCTGGACTGGATGGTGCGCAAGCCGTCGGTGTCGACCACCTTCGACGGCGACGTGCTCACGGTCGGCATGGAGTGCCGGAAGTTCCTGCCGTTCGCCGACTTCGGCTGCGGTGCCCAGATCGAGCTGGAGGTGCCGGCCGGTACCGACGTGTCGGGGCAGGTGAGCTCGGGCAGCGTCGAGGTGGACGGCCTGAGCGGCGGCGTCCGGATGGACCTCACCTCGGGCGAGCTGAAACTGACCGGCACGTCCGGGCAGGTGTACGCGCACGCCACCTCCGGGATGGTGCAGGGCACCGGCCTGCGCTCGGAGCAGGTGTACGCGGAGACCACCTCGGGGGCGGTCGACCTGGCCTTCTCCAGGGCGCCGCGGTCGGTGGACACCAGGAGCGGGTCGGGCTCGGTGAAGCTGGCCCTGCCGCAGGACTCCCACTACGCCTTCAGCGGCGAGGTCGGCAGCGGCAGCCGCCACATCGACCCGAGCCTGGCGGACCCGGCCAGTCCGAACCGGATCCACGGCTCGGTCACCTCGGGCTCGATCACGATCGACCCGGCCTAGAGAGGCCCGGAGGGCCCTGGGGAGGCCCGGAGCGGCCCGGAGCGGCCCGGAAACAGGGGCTGACCCGAGTGGGGGACAATGGAGAGTCCCGTTCCCCTGCCCCGAGGTCAGCCGCGCATGACTGCCACGCCCGCACCCACCGCGCCCGACGCCGAGTTCGCGCCGCTGGACATCGGCCCGATCCGGGTGTGGCCGCCCGTCGTGCTGGCGCCGATGGCCGGCATCACCAACGCGCCGTTCCGCACGCTCTGCCGCGAGCAGAGCGGCGGCAAGGGCCTGTACGTCTCCGAGATGATCACCACCCGGGCCCTGGTCGAGCGCAACGCCAAGACCATGCAGCTGATCAAGTTCGACGCCAGCGAGAAGCCGCGCTCGATCCAGCTGTACGGCGTGGACCCGGTGACGGTCGGCAAGGCCGCCCGGATGATCGCGGACGAGGGCCTGGC
This sequence comes from Kitasatospora sp. NPDC088264, assembly GCF_040685715.1. Taxonomy (NCBI): domain Bacteria; kingdom Bacillati; phylum Actinomycetota; class Actinomycetes; order Kitasatosporales; family Streptomycetaceae; genus Kitasatospora; species Kitasatospora sp. NPDC088264. Next base: position 61,255 of record NZ_JBFBIR010000038.1, on the reverse strand, counting down.
CGACCACATCGACCTCAACTTCGGCTGCCCCGTCCCCAAGGTGACCCGCAAGGGCGGCGGCTCGGCGCTGCCGTACAAGCGCAACCTGCTGCGCGAGATCCTGCGCGAGGCCGTGGCCAACGCGGGCGACCTGCCGGTCACCATGAAGATGCGCAAGGGCATCGACGACGACCACCTCACCTACCTGGACGCCGGCCGGATCGGCGCCGAGGAGGGCGTGGCCGCGATCGCCCTGCACGGGCGCACCGCCGCCCAGCACTACGGCGGGACGGCCGACTGGTCGGCGATCGCCCGGCTGCGCGAGTCCGTTCCGGCGCACGTCCCGGTGCTGGGCAACGGGGACATCTGGTCGGCGGACGACGCGCTGCGGATGATGCGGGAGACCGGCTGCGACGGCGTCGTGGTGGGCCGCGGCTGCCTGGGCCGGCCGTGGCTGTTCAGGGACCTGGTCTCGATCTTCGAGGGCGAGGTCGACTACGCCCGTCCGGACTTCGGCTACGTGGCGCGGGCCATGGTGCGGCACGCGCAGCTGCTCGGCGAGTGGATCGGGGACGAGGCTCGCGGCGTGATCGACTTCCGCAAGCACGTCGCCTGGTACACCAAGGGCTTCTCGGTCGGCTCGGAGCTGCGGGTGAAGCTCGCCAACTCCTCCTCCCTGGTCGAGCTGGCCGGAACCCTCGCCCTGGTGGAGCAGTCCCAGGCCTGGCCAGCGGGTGCGGACGGGCCGCGCGGGCGTACCGCCGGCAACAACCGGGTGGTGCTGCCCGAGGGCTGGTTGGACGATCCGTACGACTGCGCCCGACCGGGGGCGGATGCCGAATCGGACACCTCTGGCGGATGACCTGTCCATAATGGCGAAATCGGCCCCCTGGGGCCCATCGCCACTCGGTCCCAGCCCTCTTGTCCAACCTGGACAGGAGGGCTCCTTTTCGGCGATCCGATGTCACGGAACGGGCACGTTTCTGGACGGAGTGCGACGATCGGCGGAGGCAGACTACGTTCGACCGGTGAGATGCGCTGGTGACGCTTGCCACATGCGGTGGCGCCTGGCGGCGGGTCAGTGGACGAAATGGACAGGTCGACTGTGAATCGCTTCCCGAAGCCGGTGGGCCGGTGATCGGCCGATCCGAGTGCAGGAAATCAAGCCGGGGCAACGCGGGCGACCCGCGACCGCTACCCAGCGTCCGAATCATGCGATCTTCGTGTTTCTATTCGTTCAAGACTTGAAGGTTGGCTAGCGTCATCCGGACGATTTCACCAACAGAGGTGAACGCCTTTATGTGCATTCGATCTATCGGGTTACCCCCGGGTACCAGCCTCGTACGGCCCATTCGGGGCAGAGAAGAACCTTCGAAATGGGTATGTTCTCCGGCGTCAGGGCAACCGCGTACGAGGAGACCGACCCGTGCCGTCCCAGCAGAAGTTTGTTTACTCCTTCACTGAAGGAAACAAGGACCTCAAGGACCTTCTCGGCGGCAAGGGCGCGAACCTGGCCGAGATGACCAACCTTGGCCTCCCCGTCCCTCCGGGGTTCACCATCACCACCGAGGCCTGCAAGGTCTTCCTGGAGACCGGCAGCGAGCCGGCCTCGCTGCACCAGGAGATCAGCGCCCACCTGGACGCGCTCGAGCAGGAGATGGGCAAGAAGCTCGGCCAGCCCGACAACCCGCTGCTGGTGTCGGTGCGCTCGGGCGCGAAGTTCTCCATGCCCGGCATGATGGACACCGTCCTGAACATCGGCCTCTCGGACGCCTCGGTGGTCGGTCTCGTCGCCCAGTCCGGCAACGAGCGCTTCGCCTGGGACTCCTACCGCCGTCTGGTCCAGATGTTCGGCAAGACCGTGCTGGGCGTCGACGGCGAGCTGTTCGAGGAGGCCCTGGACGAGGCCAAGCACGCCAAGGGCACCGCCAACGACCTGGACCTGGACGCTTCCGACCTCCGGGCGCTCGTCGAGGTGTTCAAGGGCATCGTCGAGCGCGAGACCGGCCGGGCCTTCCCGCAGGACCCGCGCGCGCAGATGGACCTCGCCATCCACGCCGTCTTCCACTCCTGGAACGGCGACCGCGCCCGCCTGTACCGCCGGCAGGAGCGCATCCCGAACGACCTCGGCACCGCGGTCAACGTCTGCAGCATGGTCTTCGGCAACCTCGGCGAGGACTCCGGCACCGGTGTCGCCTTCACCCGCGACCCCTCCACCGGTGCCCAGGGCGTCTACGGCGACTACCTGTCCAACGCCCAGGGCGAGGACGTCGTCGCCGGCATCCGCAACACCCTGCCGCTGGCCGAGCTGGAGAAGCTCGACAAGAAGTCGTACGACGAGCTGATGACGATCATGCAGACGCTCGAGAACCACTACCGCGACCTCTGCGACATCGAGTTCACCATCGAGCGCGGCAAGCTCTGGATGCTGCAGACCCGCGTCGGCAAGCGCACCGCCGCCGCGGCCTTCCGGATCGCCGTCCAGCTGGTCGACCAGGGCCTGATCGACCTGGACGAGGCCCTCATGCGGGTCACCGGCGGCCAACTCTCGCAGCTGATGTTCCCGCGCTTCGCCCCGAACGCCGAGTCCCAGCAGATCGCCTGGGGCCTCGCCGCCTCGCCCGGTGCCGCCATCGGCAAGATCGTGTTCGACTCCTACACCGCCGTCAAGTGGTCCCGTTCCGGCGAGAAGGTCATCCTGGTCCGCCGCGAGACCAACCCGGACGACCTGGACGGCATGATCGCCGCCGAGGGCATCCTCACCTCGCGCGGCGGCAAGACCTCGCACGCCGCCGTCGTCGCCCGCGGCATGGGCAAGACCTGCGTCTGCGGCGCCGAGGAGCTGGAGGTCGACACCAAGCGCCGCCGGATGACCACCGCCGGCGGCCTGGTGCTGGAGGAGGGCGACGTCGTCTCCATCGACGGCGCCACCGGCAAGGTCTACCTCGGCGAGGTCCCCGTCCTGCCGTCCCCCGTCGTCGAGTACTTCGAGGGCACCCTGCACGCCGGCGCCGACGTCCAGGGCGGGCTCGTCCAGGCCGTCCACCGGCTGATGGCGCACGCCGACGTCCGCCGCCGGCTCGCCGTGCGCGCCAACGCCGACAACGCCGAGGACGGCGGGCGCGCCCGCCGCTACGGCGCCCAGGGCATCGGCCTGTGCCGCACCGAGCACATGTTCCTCGGCGAGGAGCGCCGCAAGGAGGTCGAGCACCTGATCCTGGCGGACAACGACAAGGACCGCGAGCTCGCCCTCTCCACCCTGCTGCCGCTGCAGAAGGGCGACTTCCTGGAGCTCTTCCAGGCCATGGACGGCCTGCCCGTCACCGTCCGGCTGCTCGACCCGCCGCTGCACGAGTTCCTGCCGGACATCACCGAGCTGTCGGTGCGCGTCGCCCTCGCCGAGGCCCGCAAGGACCCGAACGAGAACGATCTGCGCCTGCTCCAGGCGGTGCACAAGCTGCACGAGCAGAACCCGATGCTGGGCCTGCGCGGCGTCCGCCTCGGCCTGGTCATCCCCGGCCTGTTCGGCATGCAGGTCCGCGCCATCGCCGAGGCCGCCGCCGAGCGCCGGCTGGCCGGCGGGGACCCGCGCCCCGAGGTGATGATCCCGCTGGTCGGCACCGTCCAGGAGCTGGAGCTGGTCCGCGACGAGTGCGAGCGCGTGCTCGCCGAGGTCGCCCAGTCCACCGGCGTGCAGCTGGACATCAAGCTCGGCACCATGATCGAGCTGCCGCGCGCCGCGGTCACCGCCGGTCAGATCGCCGAGGCCGCCGAGTTCTTCTCCTTCGGCACCAACGACCTCACCCAGACCGTGTGGGGCTTCTCCCGGGACGACGTGGAGGCCTCGTTCTTCACCGCGTACCTGGAGAAGGGCATCTTCGGGGTCTCCCCGTTCGAGACCATCGACCGCGACGGCGTCGGCGCGCTCGTCAAGCACGCCGTCGAGGCCGGCCGGGCCACCCGCCCCGACCTCAAGCTCGGCGTCTGCGGCGAGCACGGCGGCGACCCGGACTCGGTCCACTTCTTCCACGAGGTGGGGCTGGACTACGTCTCCTGCTCCCCCTTCCGGATCCCGGTGGCGCGCCTGGAGGCAGGCCGCGCCGCCATCGAGACGGCGGGCAGCGACCCGCGCTGAGAGAGGGTAGGCATCCCCTCCTCGGCCGCGGGCCGGACTGACCGCTTCCCTCCCCGTCGGGAGGGCGTACACCGGAGCTCGGCGCAGGAGAACCGGCGTACGTAACAACGGCCGGGCGGGAACGGACAATGGCGTCCGTCCCCGCCCGGCCGTCCGTCTGTCCCCGGCCGCCCGTCCCCGGCCGGCCGGATGTGGCGGCGGCCACGTGTGTAGCTGGCCGGGCGGCGCCCGCGGGCCTGCCAAGCTGGGGCGCATGACCAGACGTAAAAGCCCGCTCGTCGTCGTGGCCGTCCTGATCCTGGCCCTCGTCGCCGGCATCGGGTACCTGCTCGCCGGCAAGGGCGGCAGCAGCCACCCCAAGGCCGCCGCGAGCTCCACCGCCACCTCGGCGGGCGCCTCGGCCCCCAAGTCCTCGGCCCCCAAGCCGTCCCCGCCCGCCGGCGGCACCCCTGCCCCGAGCGGCACCTGGGTGCCCGCCGACCCGGCGCTCGCCGACGTCTGCCGCAGCAAGCTCCCCAGCCAGGCCCAGGACACCCTCGGCCTGATCGCCAAGAACGGCCCGTACCCGTACAACCGCGACGGCATCGTCTTCGAGAACCGCGAGAGCCGTCTGCCGAAGAAGTCCGGCGGCTACTACCACGAGTTCACCGTGGTCACCCCGGGCTCCAACGACCGCGGCACCCGCCGCGTGGTCACCGGCGGCTCCGGCGAGCAGTACTGGTCGCCGGACCACTACGGGACCTTCCAGGAGATCGATCCGCGCTGCTGACACCCCGAGTCGCGTGACACCCCGCACCCCTCACCGGGCCCGGCGCCAGCTGATCCGGCGGTGGGGGCCGTGCGGGCCGGTGGTGAGGAGGGCGGTCAGCTCGTGGAACACCGGGACGGGGTCGCGCCGGAGCTGGACCGGGGTGGTGCGGACCACGGGGAGCCCGACGGCGGTCAGCCGGTTGGCGCGGGCCAGGCCGCGTTCGTGGTCGGCGGGGCGCAGGTGCCAGGCGCGGGAGTCGATCTCCAACGCCACGCAGGCGTGCGGCCAGTAGGCGTCCGGGACGGCGAGGAAGCGGCCGTCCAGGAAGAGCACCGGGTTCCACAGCGGCTCGGGCAGGCCCGCGTGCGCGAGGAGTTCGCGGGCCTCGCCCTCCACCACCGATCGCACTCCGGCGGTGAGGTCCTCCACCACCCGGGCCACCTGCGGCAGTCCGAGCGCGCCCGGCCGGGCCAGCAAGTGGTCCAGCAGCTCGCCGAGTTCGCAGTGCCGCCGCTGGACGGCCTCCGCGCACAGCGCCCGGAACCGGCGCTGCCCGGTCTCGCCCGGCGCGAGGTCGGCCAGCGCCCGGGCGACGGTGGTGCTCCACAGCCCGTCGTCCCGCTCGAAGCCGCCCGGCAGTGGCCCGACCGACCGGTGGATCCGGACGAACTCGCGGTCGCGGACCCGGCGTTGGGCGGGAATCAGGACGTCGATCCGGGCCAGGTCGGTCGGGTGTCCGGCGCTCGGCAGCCCCGCGTCGGCCAGCACCGCGTCCCCGGTCAGCAGCACCTCCCCGGCCTGCGGCGCCCGCCCCTTGGGGCTCGCGTACGCCAGCGCGGCGCGCAGCCGTTGATGCGCCGTCAATCGGCCGGACTGCAGGCAGATCACCCGGGGCAGCACCTGTTGCCAGGGCCCGTCGGGGCGCAGCCGGTGGGCGATGGTGCCGGACGGCACGCCGAGCCGGCGCAGTTGCGCCCGGGTGACGATGTGCTGCTGGTCGGCGCCGAGCAGCACGACGGGGTCGAGCGGGTTCACGCGGGTCATGCCCCGGGTGCTGCCCACCATGATCGGATGTATGCGAAACATCGCTCGTCGGGGGAGCCTACGAGAATGAGGTTGACGGAGCGCCGGTCGAACCACTGAGCTGAGGGCCATATGACGACTCCACCCACCGGCCCCGCGCTCGACGCGCTCAACGGCCTTTCGGTAGGCGATGCCTACGGTGCACAGCTCTTCGTCCCGGCCACCGCCGCCGCCCATTTCGCCGCCCGCACCGACCCGCCCGGCCCCTGGCCGTGGACCGACGACACCGAGATGGCGTGCTCGGTGTACGCCGCGCACACCGAACGCGGCACGATCGACACCTTCGACCTCACCCACGCCTTCGCCCGGCGCCACGACTTCGACCGCGGGTACGGTCCGGCCGCCAACCGGATGCTGCGGCTGGTCCGGGAGGGCGGTGACGCGAAGGCCCTGGCGGCCGAACTCTTCGACGGCCAGGGCTCGTACGGCAACGGCGCCGCGATGCGGGTCGCCCCGCTGGGGGCGGCGTACGCCGAGGACCCGGCCGCCTGGCTGGCCGCCCGCGAACCGCTGCCCGGCTGGGCGTTCCCCGAGCCGGGCGGCGTCCGGCCCGCCCCGGAGAGGGAGGGCCGCCTGAAGCCCATGCTGCTGCCCCGCGCCTGCCCGGTGCCGGACGTGGTCTGGACGGACGAGGAGTGGCAGCGGATCCGGGCCGGGCTGCGCCCCCGGGAGATGGAGGACAAGTGGGTGTCCCACACCGCCGAGGGCGTGCTGCGCCTGCACCGCAGCTGGACCGGCTTCGAGATCTGGAGCGTCCGGGTCACCCCGGTGCGCGGCGGCTGGCGGCCCGGGTCGGCGCTGGCCGAGGCGCACCCCGACCGCTTCCGGGGAGCTGCCGATCCGGAGCTCCTCGCACGGGTCCTCGGCCTGGCCGCCAGGGGCTACGGGTGGCGGCCGTAGCCCCCTTCGGACCGTTTCAGGCCGTGATCAGGTGCCCGGGACCGCCGCCGTGTCTAAGGCACTCCTGGTTGATCGCCGGATCCGGGGCGCTGGGCGAGGTGGCGGCGGCGATCCGCAGCTCGATGATGTCCCGCACCGCGGGCCACTCGTCGTCGAGGATCGAGTAGAACGCGGTCGAGCGCACCACCCCGTCGAGCCCGCGCGAGTGGGCCCGGCGGACGCCTTCGGAGGTGGCGCCGAGCCGCTCGATGGCGGTGCGCGAGCGCTGGTTGCGGGCGTCGGCGCGCAGCGAGATCCGCTGCACCCCCCAGGTCTCGAAGGCGTGGCGCAGCATCAGCAGCTTGGCCTCGGTGTTGATGCCGGTGCCCTGGGCACGCGGCGAGAGCCAGGTGTTGCCGATCTCGGCGGCGTCCGGGACGGCCGTGGCCGGGTCGCCGAACGGCACCCCGGGCACCGGTGGCCAGACCATCGGCCCCCGCCAGTAGTCGAGTTCCAGGAATCGGGTGGAGCCGACGACCCGGCCGTCCGCCACGTTCACCGTCGCGAACGGCAGCGACCGGCCCGCGGCCTGGTCGGCGAGGGCGCGCGCGATGTAGTCGCGGGCCGCTTCGAGGCCGTGCGGGACGGGCGTGAAGGCGTAGGTCGTACGGTCCTCGGCGCCGGCCTCGGCGATGGCCGAGGCATGGTGCGCGGCGAGGGGCTCCAGCCGCACGGTGCGGCCGGTGAGGATGACAGGTACGGGCACGGAACCTTCGGTCCTTCATCGGTCGGAGGGTGCCTACCGTGCCGGGGTACGGCTCGGGAGGCAGGGACAGTCGCCCCGGCCCCGGAGCACGCCCGCCGGTACCCGCGCACGCCGGAGAGCCGGTCGGGCGGGGCGGGGGCGGCGGCCCGGAGGCGGGCAGCGCGGTGCCGGAACGGACTCGGGTCCACGGACCGGTCCGGCGGGGATGAGCGAGGGGACAGCGTGCGTCCGCGAGATGGCCGATGAGGAAACGGGAGCGCGAAGGAAACAGGCGGCCAGATGAAGGCAAGATGCGTCGTGTGGGCTGGCCGAGCACCGGTCCGGGACGTGGCCGACGGCGTTACGGGACGACGTGACGACGACGCGACGATGCGAGGCAGCGAGAGGACGATACCCGTCAGAAGGCGGTGCGTCACTTCCCGGCACGCGAATGGCGGTGCGGGCCGCTGCGACCCGCCCCCGGACGGGCCGTTGAACACCCGTGACCAGGGGCTTTCCACCCGGGTGCGATCATGGTCCGGAGCGGTCCGGAGAGGACGCCGGACCCGCCGCCGGGAGGGTCGGGAATTCCGGCGGCGCCCGGCACGCTGGAGAGGACGAGAAGCCGGTACGTCGTGACGAGTAGAGAACGGGGTTGGGTGCGCGGTGCGTGACTTCCAGGCGCTGTACGAGCTGGATCAGCAGGGCGTGGCCGCGGTGGCCGCGGCCACCGCGGAGCTGCGCGACACCGGTGCGGGCCTCGTGCTGCTCCAGCACTTCGAGGGCTTCATGGACGCCGGCGAGGCCGGCGGCCAGGTGGTGGCCCACCTCCTGGAGACGGGCTCGCCGCAGGTGGTGGCCCGTTTCGACCACGACCGCCTGGTCGACTACCGGGCGCGCCGCCCCGCGATGGTCTTCGACCGGGACCAGTGGGCGTCCTACGAGCCGCCGGAGATCCTGCTCCAGCTCGTCCGCGACGGCGCCGGCGCGCCGTTCCTGCTGCTCACCGGCCCCGAGCCGGACGTCGAGTGGGAGCGCTTCGCCGGCGCCGTCCGCGAGCTGGTGGAGCGCTTCGAGGTCCGGCTGGCGGTGGACTTCCACGGCATCCCGATGGGCGTGCCGCACACCCGCCCGGTCGGCCTGACCCCGCACGGCAACCGGCTGGACCTGGCGGCCGGCTACCCGCAGTGGTTCGAGCAGGCGCAGGTCCCGGGCAGCGCCCAGGCGCTGCTGGAGTACCGCCTGGCCGAGGCCGGGCACGACGTGCTGGGCTTCGCCGTGCACGTCCCGCACTACGTGGCACGCTCGGAGTACCCGGCGGCCGCCGTGCTGATCCTGGAGGCGGTGCAGTCCGCCACCGGCCTGGTGTTGCCGGGCACCCGGCTGCGCGAGCGGGTCGGCGAGGTGTACGCCGACATCGAGGAGCAGCTGGCGCACGGGGACGGCGAGTTGCGCTCGGCGATCCGCGGCATGGAGGGCCAGTACGACGCGGTGGCGGGGGCGGAGGGTCGGGAGAGCCTGCTGGCCGAGCCGGTGGACCTGCCGTCGGCGGACGAGCTGGGGCGGCGCTTCGAGCAGTTCCTGGCCGAGCACGAGCGCGGCGCGGAGTAGGTCCGGCGCGGAACAGGTCCGGGCGGGGAGCGGGTCAGGCGCGGAATCGGCCCCGTAGCGGCGGGAACCGGCCGGGTCGGCGGCGGCCGGGAGTCACGGGAGTCATTCGCGGGCCCCGTTCGTTGGTGGTGGCGGCGTCGGGGGACGCGCCGCCGTACGGAGCTGCCCGTGACGCCTATCCCCCGGGGGGATGCCATGCCCACGACCATGTCCAGGACCATCCGCCCGGCCGTCGCCCTGACGGCCGGGCTCGCCGCGCTGCTGCTCGCCGGGTGCACCGCTCCGGACGGCGGGACGGAGGGCTTCGCGGGCGCGCTGCCCGCCAAGAACGCCAAGTCCACGCCGCCGCCGAACGGCCCGTACGTGGCCCTCGGCGACTCGTACACCGCCGGCCTGAAGATCGCCCCGCAGGTGGGCGAGCCGAAGGGCTGCTCCCGCTCGGGGGTCAACTACCCGTCCCTGGTGGCGAAGGGACTCGGGCTGCCGGCAGGCCAGTTCCAGGACGTCAGTTGCAGCGGCGCCCGCACCGGGGATCTGACCGGCGCCCAGGAGACCGACCACGGCACCAACCCGCCCCAGCTGGACGCGCTGACCTCGGCCACCCGCCTGGTGACGGTCGGCATCGGCGGCAACGACGCGGGCTTCATGGAGGTCGTCAAGGAGTGCGCCAAGGAGAACCTGGTGGACGCGGTGAAGGGCATCGTCGGCGCCACCCGCGCCTCCTCGCCCTGCCGCGAGCACTACGCCTCCGGCGGGACGGACGAGGTGCAGCGCAAGGTCGACGCGGCCGGTGAGCAACTCGGCAGGATCCTGCAGGACATCAAGCACCGCTCCCCGCAGGCCCGGGTCTACGTGATCGGGTACCCGACGCTGCTCCCGGCCGACCCGGCGAGCTGCCGGCCGGTGCTGGGCAAGGCGGTCGCGGCCGGGGACCTGGGCTTCCTCTCGGAGAAGGAGCAGCAGCTCAACAGCATGCTCAAGCGGCGGGCGGCGGGCGCGGGCGCGGTGTTCGTGGACGCGGCCGCCCCCTCGGCCGGGCACGACATGTGCGCGGGCGAGGCCACCCGCTGGGTCGAACCGCCCTTCCCGGCCCCGGGCCTGGCGGCGATCCACCCCAACGCCAAGGGGCAGGAGGCGGTGGCCGCCGTCGTCCTCAAGGCCGTCCGCGGCTGAGGCCGGAGGCCGGGGCCGGACCGCAGGCGGCGCCCGGCGGGCCGGGGCGGACATCAGCGCGTACCGCAGGATTCACGCTCCGGCCCACGCCCCTTCGTGCGCGGCACACCCCGGCTGTCGGGGGCGCGGCGTACCGTGAGGGGCATATGGATGACACCGCGCACCGCCTCGCCGCCGCCCCGCTCCCGTACGACCACGCCGCCGAGGCCCGCTGGGTCCCCGAACCGGACAAGCGCCCCGGCCGCACGGCGTTCCAGCGCGACCGCGCCCGGGTGCTGCACTCGGCGGCGCTGCGGCGGCTGGCCGGCACCACCCAGGTGGTTGCCCCGATGCGCAGCGACTTCCCCCGCACCCGGCTCACCCACTCCCTCGAATGCGCCCAGGTGGGGCGGGAGTTGGGCGCCGCCCTGGGCTGCGACCCGGACCTCGTGGAGGCCGGCTGCCTGGCCCACGACATCGGCCACCCGCCGTTCGGCCACACCGGCGAGGAGGCGCTCGACCAGGCCGCCGAGGCCTGCGGCGGCTTCGAGGGCAACGCGCAGTCGCTGCGCATCCTCACCCGGCTCGAACCCAAGCGCTTCGCCCCGGAGGGTGAGCACCCCGCCGCTCGGCTCGCCCCCTGGCCCGGCCGCAGCGTCGGCCTCAACCTGACCCGCGCCGCTCTCGACGCCGCCACCAAGTACCCGTGGACGCGCGGCGCCCACCCCACCGACCCGGCCTCGCCCAAGTACGGCGTCTACGCCGACGACCTGCCGGTGTTCCGCTGGCTGCGGGCCGGCTCCCCGGCCGGGCGCAAGTGCTTCGAGGCCACCGTCATGGACTGGTCCGACGACGTCGCGTACTCGACCCACGACGTCGAGGACGGCCTCCAGGCCGGCCACATCGACCCGGCCGTGCTGCGGGCGCCGAGCGAGCGGGCCGAACTCTTCAAGGTCGCCGAGCGCTACGCCCCGGACGCCGAGCCGGAGGAGCTGGCCGCCGCCCTCGACCGGCTGCTCGCCCAGGACCGGTGGCCCCAGGAGTACGACGGCACGGCCCGCGCCCGGGCCGGGCTGAAGGACCTCACCAGCCAGCTGATCGGCCGCTTCTGCCTGGCCGCCGAGCAGGCCACCCGGGCCCGCTACGGCCCCGGCCGGCTCACCCGGTACACGGCCGAGCTGGTGGTGCCGCGGGGCGTCCGGCTGGAGGTCGCGGTGCTCAAGGCGGTCGCCGTCCGCTTCGTGATGCAGCGCGACGAGCAGGCCCAGCTGCGGGCCCGCCAGCGGATCGTGATCGCCGAGCTGGCGTACGTGCTCACCCAGCGCGCCCCCGAGGGCCTGGACCCGGTGTTCGGCGCGCTCTACCGCGAGGCCGAGGACGACCGGGCCGCCCTGCGCGCGGTCATCGACCAGATCGCCACCCTCACCGACGCCTCCGCCCTCGCCCTGCACGCCAGGCTCGTCGGCGCCGCCTGGGCCTGACCGCCCGCGGCCCCGGCGCCCGGCGTCCGACCGCCCAGGCGCAACCGCCCGGCGTCCGACCGCGCGCGGCGGGCCGGTCCCGGCGCGACCGGACCGCCGGGAAACCCCGGCCACCCCAGTAGACTTCCGGGGTGGCCGGGCGGATCAGGGACGAAGACGTACAAGCGGTGCGCAGCGCACTGCCGATCGACGCCGTGGTCGGCGACTACGTTCAGCTCACCAACGGTGGCGGCGGCGAGTACAAGGGCGTCTGCCCCTTCCACGACGAGAAGTCCGCCTCGTTCTACGTGAACCCCGCCAAGGGCGTCTTCCACTGCTTCGGCTGCCAGGAGAACGGCGACACCATCGCCTTCCTGATGAAGATCGAGCACTTCACCTTCGCCGAGGCCGTCGAGCGGATGGCCGCCCAGGCCGGCATCACCCTGCGCTACGAGGAGGGCGGCTACAGCCCCCGCCACCAGCAGGGCGAGCGGACCCGCCTGGTCGAGGCGCACAAGGTGGCCGCCGCCTACTACCGGGAGCAGCTGGCCTCGGCGGAGGCGGAGATCGGCCGCCGCTTCCTGGCCGAGCGCGGCTTCGACGAGGAGGCCGCGAAGACCTTCGGCGTCGGCTACGCCCCGGTGGGCTGGGAGCACCTGGTCCGCTACCTGCGCGGCAAGGGCTTCACCGACAAGGAGATCCTGCTCGGCGGCCTGGCCTCGCAGGGCCAGCGCGGCGGCCTGATCGACCGCTTCCGGGGCCGGCTGGTCTGGCCGATCCGGGACATCGCGGGCGAGGTGGTCGGCTTCGGCGCCCGCCGCCTGCGCGAGGACGACAACGGCCCGAAGTACCTGAACACCCCCGAGACGCCGATCTACAAGAAGTCGCACGTGCTGTACGGCATCGACCTGGCGAAGAAGGAGATCGCCAAGTCGGGCCGCGCGGTCGTGGTCGAGGGCTACACCGACGTGATGGCCTGCCACCTGGCGGGGGTCACCTCGGCGGTGGCCACCTGCGGTACGGCCTTCGCCGAGGACCACATCAAGATCATCCGTCGGCTGCTGATGGACACCTCGCAGTACCGCGGCGAGACGGTCTTCACCTTCGACGGCGACGCGGCCGGTCAGAAGGCCGCCCTGCGGGCCTTCGAGGACGACCAGAAGTTCGCCGCCAAGACCTCCATCGCGGTCAGCCCGGGCGGCATGGACCCGTGCGAGCTGCGTCTGGCCCAGGGCGACGAGGCGGTCAAGCAGCTGATCGACAACCCCGTCCCGCTGTTCGAGTTCGCGCTGGTCTCGGCGGTGTCCAAGCACCGGGTGGAGACGCCGGAGGGGCGGTCGGCGGCCCTGGAGGAGGCGGCCCCGATCGTCGCCAAGATCAAGGACCGCTCGATCCAGCACGAGTACGCCGTCCGCCTGGCCGGCATGCTCGGCATCCTGGACGAGCCCTTCGTCGTCCGCCGGGTCTCCCAGCTGGCCCGCTGGGACCGCGAGCGCCAGCAGAACCCCCGGGGCGCCGACCGCGGCCGCCGCGTCGAGCCCGCGCCGGTGCGCCCGGCGCAGCCCGCCTTCCGGCTCAACCCGCGCGACCCGGCCCAGTTCGTCGAGCGGGAGCTGCTCAAGCTGGCGCTCCAGCACCCGGACCTGGTCAGCCCGGCCTTCGACCACTACGGCGAGGACGAGTTCCCCACCCTGCCGTACACCGCCGTCCGGCAGGCCATCGCCAAGGCCGGCGGCGCCGCGTACGGGGCGACGCTGCCCGACTTCACCAGCGCGGTGCGCGAGGCGGCCCCGGACGACCAGGTGCGCTCGCTGGTCACCGAGCTGACCGTCGAGCCGGTGCGCTCCCGCCGGAAGGTGGACGCGGTCTACGCCGGGGAGTTCCTGGTCAAGCTGCGCCTGCTGGCGGTGGACCGGCGGATCGCCGAGGTCCGCGGCTACCTCCAGCGGCTCGGCCACCGGGCCGACGCCGAGCAGCAGCACGCGGTGCAGACCGAGCTGTGGCAGCTCCAGCAGTACGGTCAGCAGCTCCGCAGCCAGGGCGCGGCGGGGCTGTAGGAGTGCGGCGGGGCCGTGGAAGCGGCCCAGAAAGTCGGCGCACGAGTCTCGGCCACGGAGTGTGGCGTACCGCACACTGGAGGGCGTCCCACCTCCGTTCAGCGCGGGTCCGCCAGAGTCGCGCCCGCCCCGAGGGATGCCCGTGGACCGAGGCTTCGCCGCGACCGCCAGCCCGACCGCCGCACCGACCTCCAGCCCGACCGCCGCACCGCCCGGCGCGCTGAGTGCCGCACCGCCCGGGGAACGGGAGACGGACCACGGCCGGGCCGGGGCCGCGTCCCCGGACGGCGCCCGAGGCGTGCCGGAGGGCCACCCCGAGGCCCCGGAGACGGACCCCGATGCAGAGGGTCCGGAGCCCGACGCAGAGGACCCGGAGCCCGACGACGGGGACGAGGAGGAGCCCCGCCCGCCGGCCGAGGGCGACGCCGGCCCGGCGCCGGACCTGCTCCGCCAGTACCTGCGCGAGATCGGCCGGGTCCGCCTGCTCACCGCCGCCGAGGAGGTGGAGCTGGCCCGCCGGGTCGAGGTCGGCCTGTTCGCCGAGGAGCGGCTGAACGGTGACCCCCCGCCGCCCGACCCGCTGGCCCGCGAACTGGACACCCTGGTGGTGCGCGGCCGGATCGCCAAACGCCGGCTGATCGAGGCGAACCTGCGGCTGGTGGTGTCCGTCGCCAAACGCTACGTCGGCCGCGGACTGACCCTGCTGGACCTGATCCAGGAGGGCAACCTGGGCCTGATCCGGGCGGTGGAGAAGTTCGACTACGCCCGCGGCTACAAGTTCTCCACGTACGCGACCTGGTGGATCCGGCAGGCGATGAGCCGGGCGCTGGCCGACCAGGCCCGGACGATCCGGGTGCCGGTGCACGTGGTCGAGCTGATCAACCGGGTGATCCGGGTGCAGCGCGCCCTGCTGCAGGAGCGCGGGCTGGAACCGACTCCGGCCGGGATCGCTGCCGCCCTGGAGCTGACCGAGGAACGGGTGCGCGAACTGCTCCGGCTGGCCCAGGAGCCGATCTCGCTGCACACCCCGGTCGGCGAGGAGGACGACGTCGCGCTCGGCGACCTGATCGAGGACGCCGACGCCGCCTCTCCCGCGGAGTCCGCCACCTTCCTGCTGCTGCGCCAGCACCTGGACGCGGTCCTGGCCACCCTGGGCGAGCGGGAGCGCCAGGTCGTCCAGCTCCGCTACGGGCTGGACGACGGCCGCCCGCGCACGCTGGAGGAGATCGGCGCGGTGTTCGGCGTGACCCGGGAGCGGATCCGCCAGATCGAGTCGAAGACGCTGATCAAGCTCCGCGACCACGCCTTCGCCGCGCAGCTGCGCGGGTATCTCGACTGAGCGGCCCACCGGGATCGGCTAGGACCGGCCAGGGGAGGGCTGTGCGCCGGCGGGCTGCGCGGCGGTCGGCTCTGCGGCGGTCGGCTGCGCCGGGGACGGCGGGTCGGTGGCCGCCGCGTCCGGGCCGGTGCCCGGGGGCGGCGAGGCGGGGCCGATCGGGATCGGGGTGGAGGCCACCACGGCGGCCAGGCCGGAGACGGGCGAGGTGCAGACGTGCCCGGCCGGCTGGTACCCGCAGACCTGGAAGGTGACGGCCGGGTCGGCCGCGTCCAGCATCGACGAGTAGTTGTCGTAGCCCCAGTGGATGAGCGCCGTCTCGCTCTGGCCGGAGCCGTCGGTGATGGTCGCGTAGTCGTTCGGCTCACCCTCGGTGATCGCCGCCCAGGCCGCCTGGCAGGTCTGGCTGTACCGGAGGTAGACGACGACCTTGCCGATGACGTCGGTCTGCAGGGTCCGGGCGTCCTTGCCGCAGCCGGTGGCCTTGGGGTCCTTGTGCGCGCAGCCGACGGCCTGGCAGACGGGAGCGCCCGGGACGGGCTTGGCCGCGGTGGCGGTCGGGACGGGTTCGGCGACGGTCTGCGGCTGCTCCTGGTGCCGGGTGGCCCGCAGGCCGACCAGCACCAGCAGGGCCACCAGCAGGGCGGCGCCGGTCAGCAGCGTCGCCGGGCGCCGCCACCACGCCACGGGTGCCGGCACGGTGCCGCCGGGCTCGCCGGGTGCGGCGGTCAGGTCGAGCACGTCGGTCACGTCGGTCACGTCGGAGGCGGTAGGTGCGTCGGAGGCGGCGGGCCCGCCAGTTCGGTCCCTCGGGGGCTGTGCCGCCGGGGCCTGCTCGGGGGCCGCCTGCGCGGCGGGTTCCTCCGGGGCGGCGGGCCCGCCGTCCTCCTCGGGCCCCGCCACGGCCCGCTCCCACAGCGCCCGCAGGGCCGGCCCGTCGCAGTCCACCGCCCCGGTCAGCGCCTCCAGCGCCTGCCCGGTGATGACCCGCTTGCCGTTCAGCCAGCGCTCCCAGGAGGCCCGGCTGTAGTGCGTCCGGGCGGCCAGCTCGGACAGCGAGAGTCCGGCGGCGTCCTTGATGGCCCGGAGCTCCTCGGCCAGGAGCCGGGCGGGTCCGGACAGCTCTTCGGGCAGGTTCTTCCAGGCGGAACCCATGGGGCCTTCCAACGGTGCGAGACGGGAACGGGGGACGGGGAGAGCGGAACGGGCTCCGGCCGGGGCCGTCCGGGTGTCTCCGCTTCTCCAAACCCATCGGTCCGGCGTCCCAAACCCCAGGTCATGGCGCTGAGACGGACGGAAGTGTCTCACAACCCCCGGGAACGCTCGCATGTGCACGTGTCCGTCGTGCACAGTTCTCTGGGTCGGCGCGGTTCGCCGCCCGACGGCGTCGTTCGGACGCGGACCGGTCACCGGTCCCCGCTCCGGCAGCACGTCCCGATTCCCCCACCGGCCGGGGCAGCCTCGCGGGGGGAGGCTGCCCCGGTTCGTCCGGGACGCACGGTGGGGAGGGCGCTTCGCCGCGCCCTTCCCACCGTGATCACGCCCCACCGTGATCACGCCCACTGCGTTCACGTCCCACCGCGTTCACGCCCCGGTGGAGCACACGCCTAGTGGTGGAAGCCCGACCGGGCCGGCACCCCGAGCTCCTTGAGCGGGCCGGGCTGGCGCCGCAGCTCCGGCAGCAGCCGGGAGAGGTCGGCCAGCAGCAGGTCGGCGAGGTCCAGCGAGAAGCCGTTGCGGCAGACCACCCGGAGCACCGACAGGTCCGTCCGGTTCGCGGGGAAGGTGTACGCGGGCACCTGCCAGCCGCGCTCGCGCAGCCGCCGCGAGACGTCGAACACGTCGAACGGCTCGTCGTCGGCGGTGGTGAGGGCGAAGACCGGCAACTGGTCGCCGCGGGTCAGCAGCCGGAAGCCGCCCAACTGCCCGATCGCTTCGGACAGGTGGATGGCGACCTCGCGGCAGGCGCCCTGGACGGCCCGGAAGCCGTCCCGGCCGAGCCGCAGGAAGACGTAGTACTGCGCGACGACCTCGGCGCCGGGGCGGGAGAAGTTGAGCGCGAAGGTCGGCATCTCGCCGCCGAGGTAGTTGACCCGGAAGACCAGTTCCTCCGGCAGCGCCTCCTGGTCGCGCCACAGGGCCCAGCCGACGCCGGGGTAGACCAGGCCGTACTTGTGCCCGGAGCTGTTGATCGAGGCGACCCGGGGGAGCCGGAAGTCCCAGACCACCTGGGGGTCGAGGAAGGGCGCCACCATGCCGCCGGAGGCGCCGTCCACGTGCACCGGGACGTCGAGGCCGGTGCGTTGCTGGAGGTCGTCCAGGGCCGCGCAGATCTCCGCGATCGGCTCGTAGGAGCCGTCGAAGGTGGAACCGAGGATGCCGACCACGCCGATGGTGTCCTCGTCGCACAGCGCGACCGCGTGCTCGGCGTCGAGGTGGAAGCGCTCGCCCTCCATGGGCGCGGTGCGGGCCTCGACCTCCCAGAAGGTGCAGAACTTCTCCCAGCACACCTGCACGTTGACGCCCATCACCAGGTTGGGTCGGGCCCCGGCCGCGTAGCGCTCGGCGTTGCGGCGCATCCAGCGGCGCTTGAGCGCCATGCCGGCCAGCATGCAGGCCTCGCTGGAGCCGGTGGTGGAGCAGCCGACCGCGGCGTCCGGGTCGGGGGCGTGCCAGAGGTCGGCGAGGATCGCCACGCAGCGCCGCTCCAGTTCGGCGGTCTGCGGGTACTCGTCCTTGTCGATCATGTTCTTGTCCAGGCACTCGGTCATCAGCCGGGTGGCCTGCGTCTCCATCGAGGTGGTGACGAAGGTCGCCAGGTTGAGCCGGGCGTTGCCGTCCAGCATCAGCTCGTCGTGGATCAGCTGGTACGCGGTGTCGGCTGCGATGGGCCCCTCGCCGAGCCGGTGCAGCGGCGGTGCCAGCTTCATCGAGCCCAGCGGGTCGGCGGCGCCCACGAGCGGACCGATGCTCAGCCGGCGGTCGTTGCCGGCCCCCTTGTGCAGCGCCATGGAGTCCTGCCGCCCTTCGAGCCGGTGGCCGTGTCCCGTCCCACGCTGCCACCGGCCGCCGGGTGACGCATCTTCACCGGCCGGGGCCGGGGGGGCGCCGCCGTCCCCGGCCGGCGAGGCCGCCGCAGCCGGGGTCAGGCCGCCGTCTCCGGGTGGATCTGTTCGCGGGCGGCGCGGTACTGCTGGCGCACCGCCGAGCCGATCGCCAGGTCCTGCTCCCCGTCCGGCTCGACGGTCTCGGCGTCCGGCAGCTCCCACTCCGGCGGCTCCGGGGTGCCGGCCAGTGCCCAGGCGGCCTGCCGGGCGGCCCCGCGGGCGGCGTGGGCGCCCGGCGGCGGCACCACGACCGGGACGCCGAACAGGGGCGGGGCGATGTGCCGGACGGCGGGCAGCCGCCCGGCCGCGCCGAGCAGGAACACCCGCCGCACCGCGACACCCTGGGCGCGCAGCACGTCGAGGGCGTCCGCGATGTTGCACAGCATGCCCTCGACGGCGGCCCGGGCCAGGTGCTGCGGTGTCATCGACTCGGCCCGCAGGCCGGTCAGGGTGCCGGCCGCGTGCGGGAGGGCAGGCGTCCGCTCGCCGTCCAGGTAGGGGAGGAGCACCAGCCCGTACGCGCCGGGGGAGGAGTGCAGGGCGAGGTCGCTCAGGCCGTCCAGGTCCCGGCCGAGCATGGCGGCGGTGGCGCGGAGCACCTGGGCGGCGTTGAGGGTGGCGACCATCGGGAGGTGGCGGCCGGCGGCGTCGGCGAAGGAGGAGATCAGCCCGGTGGCGTCCACCACGGCCTGGTCGTGCACGGCGAAGATCGTTCCGGCGCTGCCGAGCGAGACCACCGCGTCGCCGGGGCGCAGCCCGAGGCCGAGCGCGGCGGCCATGTTGTCGCCGGTGCCGGCCGAGATCAGCAGGCCCTCGGGGGTGTGCCCGGCGGGTTCGGCGGGGTCGAGCACCTCGGGCAGCCGCAGCTCGTGGCCGAGCGCCAGCTCGACCAGGTCCTGCCGGTACTCGCCGGTGATCGGGGACCAGTAGCCGGTGCCGGAGGCGTCGCCCCGGTCGGTGGTGCGGCGCCTGGGGTGGCCGAGGAGCTGCCAGACCAGCCAGTCGTGCGGGAGCAGCACCTCGGCCACCCGGCGGGCGTTGGCCGGCTCGAACTCGGCCAGCCAGCGCAGCTTGGCGATGGTGTAGGTCGGGCTGGGGACGGCGCCGATCGCGGCGGTCCAGGCGGCCGGGCCGCCGAGCGCGTCCAGCAGCTTGGCGGCGGCGCCGCCGGAGCGCGGGTCGTTCCAGAGGATCGCCGGCCGGACCAGCACGCCGCCCGCGTCCAGGCCGATCATGCCGTGCTGCTGCGCGCTGACGCCGATGGCCCGGACGCCCTCCAGCAGGCCGCCGGCGGCGGCGTCGCCGAGCGAGTGCAGCCACAGCTGCGGGTCGGCCTCGCCGGGGCGGGTGTCCGGGTCCTCGGGGACGGGGTGCGGCGCCTTGCCGGAGCGCAGGACGGCGCCGGTGTCGGCGTCGCACGCGACGATCCGGGTGCGGTTGGTCGAGCTGTCTATCCCCGCGACGATGGCCATGCCGAGATCATGCCTCAGCCCGGCCCTGGACGCGTCCGGGCCGGGTGAGGTGTTGCCCGTTCGGGACTCGACGCAGGGCCCTGGTACACCCTGGCGTCACCGTCCCGTCACGGGCGGAAGGTACCCCAGCCGTCGTCCTCGGCCCGGGAGCGGTTGAAGTACGGCACCCGGTCGGTGACGGCGTTCGGCAGCCGGTCGCCGACCTTGTCCGCGACGGCGCCGGCGGCCTTCCCGGCGACCGCGCCGGCCTGCTGCCTGGCTCGGTCGGCGGCGCCCTGCACCGTGGGGTTCTGGGCGATCTGCCGGGTGACCTTCGTGATCTGGTCGTAGCGCCGGCGCCCGGCCCGGGAGCCCAGGACGTAGCCGGCCGCGAACCCCGCGGCCAACGACAGCTTCCACATGATCGGATCCACCCTCTCCTGGCGGCCTTCTGCCGCATTGCCCTACCCGTCCGTCGGGACGGCGAACCGTCCGTGCCCCCCAGCATCCCCGGGGGCCGTGCCGGGCGCGCGCCGGGCACGCCGGGTGGGAGGCCGCGCGGGAGCCCCGGGGGCGGTCCGGCGAAAGCGATTGGCGGACCACCCCCCCGAGTGCGCTAATGTATGTCCCGCAGCGAGCGCCGAGGAGCCCGGGGAACCGGGGGCCGAGGCGGAAGCCGATCCCCCATAGCTCAATTGGCAGAGCAGCCGACTGTTAATCGGCAGGTTATTGGTTCGAGTCCAATTGGGGGAGCTCGGGAGAGGTCTTGCAAGAGCCCTCCTCCCGTCCGTGGTACGGCAGTTCGGTACCGCGATCCCGCATAGCTCAATTGGCAGAGCAGCCGGCTGTTAACCGGCAGGTTTTTGGTTCGAGTCCAAATGCGGGAGCTTCATCGGGTCCGCCCGGTGACTGCTCAGAGCGAAGGCCCCTCGGATGACCGGGGGGCCTTCGTGTTGCCTTCGTCACCTCGCGATGGCCGGGCGGCTCGGGCGGCCGCCTCCGGAGCCCGGACGGCCGCCTCCCGGGTCCGGGTGGCCGCCGCCCGGGTTCAGGCGGTCGCCTCCCGGTAGAGCGCGGAGACCCGCCGGTCGAAGGTGACGCTGTAGGAGGTGCCGGCCGTCTCGCCGCCCTCCTGGTAGCCACCGATCACGCCCACGACCGCGCCGCTGTCCGTCACCCACGGGCTGCCGCTGGTGCCGTCGGTGTAGCCGTCGCAGTCGAAGCGCTCCTGGGTCGGGCTCTGCGAGCGGGTCCTGGCCGCGCAGGTGATCGGCTCGTCGCGCTCGTTCGGGTAGCCGGTCACCGAGACGGCGAGCCCGAAGCCCTGGCCGGTGGCGATCGGGTTGCCGCCGACGGCGTCCTCGACCTGCTTGCCGCCGACCGTGCCCACGGTGACGAAGGCCACGTCGTACTCGGGGTCGTCGTCGTCCGCCCAGCGCGGGTCGACGGTGATCGACTTCACCGGCCAACTGCCGTACGGGATGAAGCCGTTGCGGTAGCCGGGGGTGAACACCAGGCCGTCCAGCAGGCCGATCCGGCGGTTCTGCACGCAGTGCGCGGCGGTGACCAGCAGGTTGTGCCTGGGGCTGCGGACGACGCTCGCCGTGCAGGCCCGGGGGCCCTGCGCGGTGCGGACCGAGAGGGTGCCGATCCGGTCGCGGGTGCTGCTCTGCTGCGCGACCTCGGCGGCGGGCGCCTGGTCCTGCTCGCCCCCGTCGCACGCGGTTCCGGCGGCGAGCAGCAGGGCCGCCAGCGCGACCGTCCGTGCGGCGCGCGGGGGCCGTGCCGGGCGGGGGGCCATCGGGGCTCCGTCTCGTTCCTCGGGGCGGGCACCGGGTCCGTGCGTTCCGCCGTTCGAGAGGAAGATCTATCAGGCCGTGCCCGGCGGCGCCACCGCCGCCCCTCCGGTCAGCCGGTGGCCCGGTCGTAGAGCGCCTGGACGCGGTCGCCGAAGTAGCTGCTGTACGAGGTGTCCGGGCTGTCGCCGCCCTGCTGGTAGCCGCCGATCACGCCGACCACGGTGCCGGTCCTGGTGCTCGGGTCGAAGTCGGTCACCCAGGGGCTGCCGCTCGTGCCGCCGGTGTAGTCGGGGCAGTCGATCCGCAGCTGGGTGGAGCTCTGCTCGGTGGTGTTGTTGGCGCAGGTGATCGGGACGTCGCTGGTGCCGGGGTAGCCGGTGATCCGCACGGGCAGCTGGTAGCCGAGGCCGACGCCCAGCTTGTTGGCGCCGAGCACCTGCTGCACCTGCTGCCCGTTCTGGGCCTGGACGACGGCGAAGGCGACGTCCACGTCCGGGTCGGCGTGGTCCTTCCAGTCGTCGTCGACGGTGACGGCGATCAGCGGCCAGACGCCGCTGGGGGTGTCGCCGTTACGGTAGCCGGGGACGAAGACGAGGTCGCTGCGCTGGCCGAGTTGGGGGTCCCAGACGCAGTGCGCGGCGGTGACGATGAGGTTGAGCCCGGCGCTGTCGACGACGCTGGCTGTGCAGAAGTGGTCGCCGTCCGCGTTGCGGGTGAAGACGGCGCCGACCAGGCCGTTGAGCACGGTGGGCCTGGCGGTGCGGGTGACTCCGGTGTGCCTGGAGACGGCGCCCCTGAGCCGTTGTCGGCTCCAGCCGTGGCCGCCGCCGGAGGCCGAGGCGGATCCGGAGGGACGGGCGGAGCGGGTGGCCGGAGCCGAGCTGACCGTCGGCGCGCCCCCGCCGGGCCCGGCCGAGGTGGTGCAGCCCGCCGCGGCCAGCAGCACCGCGAGCGCCCCGGCCGCGGCTCCCGTCCCACGTGTCGTCATCCGTCCAGGCTGCCCGTGCGGCCGTCCGGGCGCCACCCGAACTGCGCAATCAGGACAGGCGCACGCCTGTGCGCACCCGTGCGCGCCCCCGGCGCGCACCACGGGTGATCGACCGGCTATGCTGCGCGGGACGTCCTTTCGGGGCCGTCTGCTGCTGCCGTGGTCGACGACCGGCGCACGCGGCGAACCGGGGCGGTAGCTCAGCCGGTTAGAGCAGGGGACTCATAATCCCTTGGTCGTGGGTTCGAGTCCCACCCGCCCCACCTCGAACAGCCGTCAGGGCATGAGTAAAAATGACGCCCTGACCTGGCGAAACGTGCAGGACTTCGATCGGAACTGTAGGGCATGAGGCGCCCCGCCGGTCTGGCGCCGCGCCGAGATTCACCCGCCAGTGGACATGGCGAGGGTTCGCCCCCCCGGGCTGTCGGCAGCGTCCCGACCGAGTGGTGCCGTCCGTCCACCGAGCGCGGCCAGGCCGCGCCGTTGCCCGCCTGCGGAGGGGGCCGTGATGGGTGGGCGCGATCAGGACCGTCTTGAGTTTCCGTCAGGGAAGTCGACTGGCTCCAGGCCCGGGTGTGAACTCTCAAGTGAACCTCGAATCCGTGGAATTCCTTTATCAATGAGCGCCATCCTGAAATCTGGCAGTATGTCTGGTTCTTCGATCCGAGAGGGCTTCCGACCAGCGGATCTCAGTCGGGCGAGGGTGGTTCGACTATTGCCCGAAAGTCGCCCGTCGGTCATAGATTCAAGCGGAATCTTTACGTCCGAACCGGCAGTCCGGAGTTCCTCCCGCAGGGGCGGGGGTTGCCCATCCGGCGCGTGATAGGGTCCTGAATTCATGACCCGGCGCATACCAGGCCGGGTCGGCTTGGGGGGAATCCAGGTGGCCCGGTTTCGTCGGGTCGCCATCGGCAATTCGGGCGCGCCGGCGAGGGACGCATGCGTGAAGGTGTGCAGTCGCCAACCTGTGCCAGGGGCTGTCGGCGCGACTTCTGCTTTCTTCACACACCATGCCCGGACTCACCGGACCATCGGTTCTGAGGATTCCGGGTCTTCTGACCGGGGGGATGAGAAGAATCGTGTACTTTCGCGTTCTCGGAGCACTTGCAGTGGAGACGGACGGCGGGACGCCGCGCACTCCGCAGGCGTTGAAGCTCCGGGCCCTGCTGGCGCTGTTGTGCCTGAACGACGGCCGCCCACTGTCCGCGCCGCAGCTCATCGACGCCCTCTGGTCGGGGACGCCGCCGCGCACCGCGTCCACCGCCCTGCAGGTGTACGTCTCCCGGCTCCGCAAGCATCTGGCGGGTGCGGGCTTCGACGTGTCCGGGCTGCTGACCAGGCCGCCCGGCTACATGATGGAACTCGCCCCGCTCACCCTGGACCTGCACAGCTTCGAATCGCTGTGCCTGCGTGCCGGGGAGCTGCGGGCGGTGGGCCGGCTGGAGGAGGCCTCGCTGCTGCTCTCCCAGGCACTCGGGTTGTGGACCGGCCCGGCGCTGGCGGACCTGTCCACGGTTCCGGCATTGCAGAGCCTGGGCCACCAGCTGGACGAGAAGCGGTCGGCCGCGCTGGAGGAGCGGGCCGAGACGGAACTGCTCCTGGGACGGCACAAGCCGCTGGTCGGCGAGCTCTACGGGTTGATCGACGAACAGCCGATGCGGGAGACCTTCCACGGTCTTCTCATGCTCGCGCTGTACCGCAGCGGCCGACCGGCCGAAGCCCTCATGATCTACAACCGCATCCGGCGCGTCCTCATCGACGAGATCGGCATCGAACCGGGGCCCAGGCTGAGGCAGTTGCAGCAGTCGGTCCTGGCACGGGACGCCGGCCTCGAAGAGCACACACTCGCCCATCTCGCCTGCTGAACGGGCTGACCGCATCCCTACGGCTCGTCCGGCCCCGCGACGCGCTCCGCCCGCGGGGCCGGACGAGCCGTACCGGCTCCCACCCCGGCGAGCCCCTGCCGCAGCGGCTTGCGGCCCCACTGGGGCCGGCCGAGGGTGATGAAGGCCTCCGCCCGCATCGCCGCGAGCCCGATCCGCGGCAGATCGCGGGTGTGCGGGAAGACCAGGAAGCGCGGCACCCACTCCGGCTGGAACTTCGCGTTGAACTTGTACAGCGACTCGATCTGGAACCAGCGCGAGAGCAGCACGAGCAGCCCTCGCCAGGCCCGCAACACCGGTCCCGCGCCGAGCCGTTCTCCCCGGGCCAGGGCTGAGCGGAACATCGCGAAGTTGAGCGAGACCCGGCGTATCCCGAGTGCGGGCGCCGCCTGGAGAACGGCGACGATCAGCAGCTCGTTGAGGCCGGGGTCGGCGGCGCGGTCCCGGCGCATCAGTTCCAGCGAGATTCCCTCGGGGCCCCAGGGTACGAAGTGCAGCACGGCGGCGAGGTCGTCGGCCTCCGGCTTCCCGCCCGCCTCGCCCGATCCGACGTCCGGGGAGTGGTGTGCGGTGACCACCACGCAGCCGGTGTCCTCCACGTCGCCGAAGCGGCCGAGAGCGGTGGAGAAACCTCGCTCGATGTCGGTGCCGCGCCAGCGGGCCGCTGCGGCCGCGATCCGCGCCCGCTCCGCGTCGTCGAGATCGCGGACCCGGCGGACCTTGCAGGAGTAGCCGTTGCGCTCGACGCGTTTGACCATCTGGCGCACATTGCGCATGACCCGCCCGCTCAGTGAGAAGTCGGCCGTGTGCACGACCGCTTCATCACCCAACTCCAGGGCGTCCAGTCCCGCTTCGCGCGTCCACACCTCGCCGCCGGTCTCGCCGCACCCGATCACGGCGGGCACCCAGGCGTGCCGCCTGGCCTCGTCCATGAACGCTTTGATCGCTCCGGGCCAGGCCTCGACGTCGCCGATGGGGTCGCCGGAGGCGAGCATCACACCGGACTCGACGCGGTAGGCGATGGCGGCCTTGCCGGTCGGCGAGAACAGCACGCTCTTGTCACGCCGCAGCGCGAAGTACCCCAGCGAGTCGCGCGCCCCGTGCCGTTCGAGCAGCTCACGTACCCGGGCCTCGTCGTCCGCGGAGAGCTCCGCCAGCGGTTTCTCGGGCCGCAGGAACAGGTAGGAGGTGGTCAGCAGGGTGATCAGACCGAGCGCGCCGAGTGAGTAGCCGACCAGGTCCGCGACCCGATCCGAGGTGTAGCGCACCGGCCCCTCGACTCCGACGAGTCCGTACGCGGTGTGCCGCAGCCGCTCCTCCAGTGAGGGCGAGCCGGCCTCGTAGTCCGGGTGCACATTGGTGATCAGCAGCCCCAGCACGAGGGAGACGCCGCCCACCGCGATGAAGCTCAGCAGCGTTCGCCAACGGGTACGCGGGTCGGACAGCGCGTAGAACTCCCGCCGGTACAGCAGCATCACCAGGAGCAGCGCGAACGACACCGCACCGGTGGCGGTGGTGTGCCACCGCAGGAGGTGCAGCAGCCCGCCCACCGGGAGCAGCACGACCACCGCCCGCCAGGCCCGCCGCTTGCGGCGGCGCAGCGCGTGCGCCAGCAGCACGAGCAGCACGCCGACCATCAGCGAGCCGACCGCGGTCACCGTGGTGGTGCCACCGGGCAGTTGACCGGCCAGCAGGCGCACCCGACTGTGGCGGAAGCCGGGGAAGACGGCGGCCGCGAGGTCGATCAGCCCGATCAGCAGGCAGGCGTACGCGGCGAGGGTGGGGACACGCGGCCGGGGCGCCGGGGTGGCCAGGTCGCGAAGGGTGTGCGCTGCCGGGCGACGACTCGTAGCCGGACCCGGGCGGGGAGGCGCTGGATTGTTCATAGAGCGCGAATCTAAAGCCGGATCAGAGGATTTCAGTCATCCTGAAGAATGAGATCCGGCGGGATTAAGGGGCGCTTTAGCGGAGTGAAATGCAAGTGGTGTGCATGTGGAGGTTTAGCGCCCGCGTCTAGCATTCTTCTCGCAGTGGAGTCAGGCGGAGCCGGGTTGTTCGGTCGGGATCGCGACGATGCGCTTTTCTTCCCGTTGCTTCCCGAATTTTTCGCGCGTCCTCCACATTCCGTCCTTGTATTCGGCGGGAATTCGCCGGCCGGTGCGCACCATGAGGAGTGTGAGAGAAGTGTCAGGGTCAGGATCCGGCGACATGCGCCTTCCCGTGTCAACGGCCCAGCGTGAGATGTGGCTGGCCGAACAGGTCGATCCGACCGCTCCACAGCAGCGCATCGGTGAATACCTGGAACTCCAGGGGGCCATCGACCGGTGGGTCTTCGAAAAGGCGGTGCGGCAGGCCGTCGCGGAGGCCGTCCCGATGCACGCCCTGTTCGTCGAGGAGGACGGTGAGCCCCGGCAGTGCGTGACCCCCTTCTCCGACTGGGAGTTCCCGGTCCTCGACGTCTGTGGCGAACCGGACCCCGCGGCCGCCGCGCGGGCCTGGATGCGGGCCGACCTGTCCCGCCGGATGGACCTTTCCCGAGGGCCGCTCTTCTCCTACGCGCTGTTCAGCCTGGGGCCGGATCGCAGCTTCTGGTACCTCAGCGCCCACCACGCGGTCGCGGACGGGCACACGGGCGCGCTGATCGCCCAACGGGTGTCCGAGCTCTACGCCGCCATGACCGCGGGACTCCCCCTGCCGGCCAGCCGGTACGGGGCCATCCGGGAGATGCTGGCGGACGACGCGGACTACCAGGCCTCCGGCCGGGGTGCGGCGGACCGGGCGTACTGGACGGCCCGGTTCGCGGACGGACCGGAAGTCGCCACCCTCGCCTCCCAACCGCCGGGCGGGCCCGCCGCGCAGGGACAGACCAGTCACACCGGCAGCCTCTCCGTAGCCGAGACCGAGCAGCTCAAGGCCGCCGCCCGCTCGGCCCGCACCCACTGGTCCGTGCTGGTGATCGCGGCCGCGGCCGCCCAGGTCCACCGGCTCTCCGGCGCGCAGGACGTCATCCTGAGTCTGCCGATGGCCGCCCGCACCGACGCCGCGGCGCGCACCACGCCGGGGATGTACTCCAACGTCCTGCCCCTGCGCGTCACGGTCCGCCCGGATCTCACGTTGCACGAGCTCGTCCGTGAAGTCGCCGGTGGATTCCGGGAGATGATCCGGCATCAGCGTCACCGGGGTGAGCGCCTGGGGCGCGACCTCGGCCTGCCGGACACGGGGCGCTACCGGACCGGTCCCATGGTCAACATCATGGCCTTCGACTACGACCTGCACTTCGCCGGTCGGCCCGCCACCGCCCACCACCTGACCCAGGGGATCGTCGAGGACCTGTCGTTCACGGCCTTCGACCGCGCGGACGGCCTGGGGCTGGGCATCGACCTGGTCGCCAACTCGGCCCGCTACGAAGCCGACGAGCTGGCCGCGCACCACGCGCGCTTCCTGCGCCTCCTGCGCGCCTTCAGCACGGACCGGGACATGCGGGTCGGCTCCGTCGATCTGCTCACCGAGGGCGAGCGGATCCGGTTGCTCACCGAGCTCGGCGGCCCCGAGCGCAAGTACCCGGAAGCCGGCCTCCCGGAGCTGTTCGCCCGGCAGGCCGAGGACACCCCGCACCTGCCGGCCGTGGTCTCGGCGGAGACCACGCTGACCTACCGGGAGCTGGATACCGCCTCGAACCGCCTCGCCCGGCTCCTCATCTCGCGGGGTGTCGGGCCCGAGCGGATCGTCGCCATCGCGTTGCCCCGCTCGGCCCTTCTCGCCGTTGCCGTCCTCGCCGTCCTCAAAGCGGGCGGCTGCTATCTCCCCGTTGATCCCGAATATCCCGCCGAGAGGCTGTCGTTCATGCTGAGCGACACCGTGCCCGCCGTCGTGCTGACGACTGTGGACACGGCCCGGCGGCTGCCGCACACGGACGCCCCCCGGTTGATCCTCGACGAGTCCGGCACCCTGGGCGAGCTGGATCAGTTGGTCGGCACGGAGATCGACGACGAGCAGCGGCTGGGCCGGCTCGACCCGGCACATCCCGTGTACGTCATCTACACCTCGGGCACCACCGGCCGGCCCAAGGGCGTGGTGATGTCCGGGCGGGCGATGGTCAACCTCCTGTCGTGGCACGACGAGGCCTTCCCCTCGGCCGCCGGGGCCAGGGTCGCCCAGTTCACCGCGCTCAGTTTCGACGTGTCCGTGCAGGAGATCCTGTCCGCGGTGCTGTTCGGCAAGACCCTGGTAGTGCCGACCGACGAGGTCCGGCGCGACCCCAAGCTGCTCGCCGCCTGGCTTGACGCGGAGTGCGTGAACGAGCTCTTCGCCCCCAACCTCGTCCTGGAGGCCCTGTGCGAGGCGGCCCTCGACCAGGGGTGGACCATCCCGTCGCTGCGGGTCCTGGCGCAGGGCGGTGAGGCGCTCACCCCGAGCCGCCAGGTACGCGAATTCGTGCGGGGCCGCGCCGGGCGTCGGCTGCACAATCACTACGGCCCGAGCGAGACCCACCTGGTGACGGCCCACACCCTGGCGGCGGACGTCGACGCGTGGCCGCCTGCCGCCCCGATCGGCCGGCCGATCCCCAACATCAGGGCGTACGTCCTGGACGCCGGCCTGCGCCTGGCCCCGGAGGGGGTGCGCGGAGAGCTGTACCTCGCCGGGGCCGGGGTGGCCCGGGGCTACCTGAACCGTCCCGGACTCACCGCCGTACGGTTCGTCGCCGACCCGTACGGGCCGCGGGGAAGCCGGATGTACCGGACCGGGGACGTGGTCCGCTGGCTGCCCGACGGGCAGCTGGAGTACCACGGCCGGTCCGACGACCAGATCAAGATCCGTGGATTCCGGATCGAGCCCGGCGAGATCAGGTCGGCCCTCGCCGCCTGCCCCGGTATCGTCCACGCCGAGGTGGTGGCCCGCGAGGTCAGGCCCGGGGACCGGCGGCTCGTCGGATACGTCGTACCGCAGACGCGGGGGTGCGACACGGCCGCGGTACGCGAGTTCGTCCGGGCGAGGTTGCCGGCCCACCTGGTGCCCTCGGCCGTCGTCGAGCTGGCGGAGCTTCCGCTCACGCCGAACGGAAAGCTGGACCGCCGGGCGCTGCCCGAGCCCCGGCTCACCGGCGGCGCACCGGCCCGCGAACCGGCCACCGAGCAGGAGCGGGTCCTGTGTGGCCTCTTCGCCCAGGTACTGGAGTTGCCCGCGGTCGGTGTCGACGAGAACTTCTTCGACCTCGGCGGGCACTCCCTCCTTGCCGCCCGCCTCGTCGCGCGGATCAGGGCCGCGCTCGGCACGCCGCTGGAAGTGCACGCGCTGTTCGAGTCCCCGAGCCCGGCCGGGCTCGCCCGGCGGATCGCAGACCCTTCGTCCGGCGCTGCGCCGCAGTCCCTGTTGCCGTTGCGCGCGGAGGGTTCCCGGTCTCCGCTGTTCTGCGTCCACCCGGCTGCCGGAATGGGCTGGCCGTACGCGGGGCTCCTGCCGCACCTCGGCCCCGACCAGCCCGTGTACGCGCTCCAGGCGCGGCGCGGGCCCGGGGAAACGCCGGGCTTCCCGGCCACCGTCGAGGACATGGCCGCCGACTACGTGGCACAGATCCGTGCGGTGCGCCCCGAGGGCCCCTACCGGATACTCGGCTGGTCCTTCGGCGGTCTGGTGGCCCACGCCATGGCCACCCTCCTGGAGCGCGAGGGCAAGGTGGTCGACCTGCTCGTGATGGTGGACTCCTATCCCGTGGACGACCGGCTCCGGGCCGACATGCCCAGGTTCAGCGAGGACGAGTTCGGCCGCTCCCTGCTCCAGTCGGTCGGCGACGACGATTTCCTCCTCGGGGACGACCGGGCCCGGGCCGCGCTCCGCGACGTCTACCGCAACGACCTCGACCTGATGGCCGGGTTCAGGCCCGGCAGGTTCCACGGCGGATTGCTGTTCTTCCGGGCCGCGGAGTCCGACCCCGGCGACCCGTACGAACCGGGCCGCAGCACCGCGGCGGTCTGGGCGGGCCACATCGGCGGCGCGGTCGAATCCCACGACGTGCCGGCCACCCACCACCGCATGATGCGGCCGTCGGCCCTGGCGGAGATCGGGCCGGTCCTCGCCGCGCGGCTGCGGTCCGCGGACGCGTAACGGCCCCGCCCCGAGGCGACGGCCCCACCAACCCCGGCGCACCCGCGCCCCGAGGACCAGGAGGTCCACCGCATGACAACCACTCCGACCCACCCCGAGCACACGGGCGTCGACGCCGCGCTGGCGGAGGTACGGTCACTGGCCCGCCGTGGCATCGAGGGCCGGACGGACCATCACGGCCCCCGGCTCCTGCGCAGGCTGTTGGAGGGCCGGCAGGGCGGCCCGTACGAGCACTTCGAGGTACGTCCGTCGGGACCGCTGATCGGCGCCGAGATCCACGGCATCGACCTGCGCACCCCGCTGAGCGACGAGGCGTTCGGCGAGCTGGACCGGGCCCTGCTCGAATGGAAGGTGCTGTTCTTCCGCGATCAGGACCTCACCGCCGAGCAGCAGCGGGCCTTCGCGTGCCGATGGGGCGCGATCGAGGGGCACCCGTTCCTGCCGGCGGGTACCGGAGAGGACGTCGTGCGACTGGAGAAGGGCAAGCAGAACCCCGGCTTCGAGAACGTCTGGCACTACGACTTCCCGTGGATCGAGCGCCCCCCGCTCGGCGCCGTCCTGCGCATGGTGGAACTGCCCGAAGGGGGCGGCGGAGACACCCTGTTCACGGATGCGGCCGCCGCGTACGACAACCTCCCGGACGAGGTGAAGGCGCGCATCGACGGGCTGAAGACGGTCAACGACTTCACCCCGTCGGCCAACTACCGTGAGCTGATGACCGACGAGCAGCGGGCGCACTTCCAGGGGGTCTACCCGCCGGTGGAACACCCGCTGGTGCGCACCCACCCGAAGACCGGGCGCAAGACACTGTTCCTGACGTCGATCTTCACCACCCACATCGCGGGCCTGCCGGCGGACGAGAGCGAGGAGCTGCTGGCCCACCTCTTCCGCCAGCTGGAGTACCCCGAATACCAGGTGCGCTTCCGCTGGGAGGCGAAGTCCATCGCCTTCTGGGACAACCGGGCCGTGCAGCACTACGCCACCTCGGACTACCACCCGAACCGCCGGGTCGTGGACCGGACCGCGATCGCCGGCGACCGGCCGTTCTGACCTGAGCACTCGGTCTGGCACGCCCCGCACCCGCCACTCACGTCATACGGAGGAACACCCATGCGTCTCAGCGAAGAACAGATCGCCCGATACCACGAGGACGGATTCCTCCTCGTGGAGTCCGTGCTGGACGACCGGGAGGTGGAACGGCTTCGAGCCGCGTTCCAGCGCGACTGCCGCGTTCACGGTCCGCAGGTGATCAGGGAGGAGTCCCGGGACGAGGTGCGCGCGGTGTACGCCTCGCACCACCGGCAGCCCGAGTACGCCGGGCTGATCCGGGACCCCCGGATGCTCGTGCCGGTGCGGCAGCTGCTCACGGACGACGTGTACGTGTACCAGCTCAAGATCAACGCCAAGCCGGCGTTCGGCGGCGAGAAGTGGTCCTGGCACCAGGACTACGTCGCCTGGCGCCTCGCCGACCGGCTGCCCGCCCCGCTCCAGGTCAACGTCGGTGTCTTCCTCGACGCCGTCGACGAGTTCAACGGCCCCGTGATCTTCGTGTCCGGATCGCACCGCTACGGCCCGGTGCGCGGCAGCCGCACGGCCGAGGCCAAGTCCGCCCAGCACCTGGACCCGGAGGACATCGCGCTGACTCCCGACCAGCTCTCCACCCTGGTCGCCGAGCGCGGCATGGTCAGCCCCAAGGGCCCGGCCGGCTCCCTCGTCTTCTTCTCGCCCGAGATCGTGCACGGCTCCGCACCCAACATGTCGCCCTTCCCACGCCGACTGCTCATCGCCACCTACAACGACACCGCCAACCTGCCGAGCTGGACCGGTGAGCCGCGCCCCGACTACGTCGTGTGCCGGGACACCGGGCCCCTGCGCATCCTCGACGCCCCCTTCCTCGACGCCCTCGAAGGGGTGTCGGCGTGATGCGCGGGAAGGCCGTCGTCCTGGAGGAGCTCGGCCGGCCGCTCGCGCTGCGGGAGTACGAGGTCCCGCCCGCCCCGGTCGGGGGGATGCTCGTCGCCTGCCGCCACGGCGGTATCTGCGGCACCGACCTCCATCTCCAGCAGGGCCATCTGCCGATCCCCACCCCGCTGGTCCTCGGCCACGAAGGCCTCGGCACCGTCCACGAGCTCGGTCCGGGCGCCCCCGGACACGATGCCACGGGAACCGCACTGCAAACCGGCGACACCGTGATGTGGGCGTCCTCGATCGCCTGCGGCTCCTGCGTCCCGTGCCGGCTGCACCGTGAGCCGACCCTGTGCGAGAACCGCCGCACCTACGGGGTCAACCGCTCCACCACCGACGGTCCCGAGCTCTCGGGCGCCTGGGCCGAGTTCATCGTGCTGCAGGCCGGCACCACCGTCGTGAAGCTGGACGACGGCATCGACCCGCTGGCCGCCATGTCCCTGGCCTGCGCGGGGCCGACCGTGGTGCACGCCCTCCTCGAGCGCAGGCCGGTGCGCCTCGGCGAGACGGTCGTGGTCCAGGGCAGTGGTCCGGTGGGCCTCGCGGCCGCCGCGTTCGCCCGGCTTGCCGGGGCTGCCAAGGTCATTCTGGTGGGCGGTCCCGACAGCCGACTGGCCCTCGCTGCCGCCGCCGGCATCGGCGACGTGCACCTCGACATCACCGCGCCCGGCGACGCCGAGGCCGTCCTGGACCGGGTCCGCGCGGAAACCGGAGGAACCGGGGCCGACCTCGTGATCGAGTGTGCGGGCGTGCCCGGGGCGGTCGCGCAGGGCCTCACCCTCGCCCGCCGGGGCGGCTCCTACCTGGTCATCGGCCAGTACACGGACGCAGGCGACACCCTGTTCAACCCGCACCAGATCGTGTACCGGCAGCTCGATGTCGTCGGATCCTGGGCGTTCACCGGCGCGCACCTCGTCGAGTACGTACGCCTGCTGCCCGCCCTCACGGCCCGCTTCGACCTGGGCAGCCTGGTGTCGTCCTACCCGCTGCACGACCACGGGACCGCGCTCGCGGCCGTGGCGGACGGTTCGGTGATGAAGGCGGTCCTCACGAACCCGTAGGTGTGTGCGAGGTGGTAAGCGTGCGGAGCCGCCGGACCCCGTCCGGCGGCTCCGCACGCATGTCGGCGGCCGGGCACGCCCTAGTGGGGGGTCGCCGTCGGGACGGCGTCGGCCTTCTCGGCCTCGGTGCCGTCGGACCCCGTACCGCCGTTCTGCTGCCTGGCGTTGATGAGGAGGAAGGCGACGGCCGCGGCCGCGGCGAGGATGCCGACAGCCCACCAGATCGCGGTGGCGTAGCCGTGTACGGCCGCCGCGTTGGCCAGCTTGGCCGGGTCGGCGCCGGAACGGGCCTTCTCGGCGAGCCAGTTGGTGGTGGCACCGGCCGCGATGGTGTTCAGCAGGGCGGTGCCGATGGAGCCGCCGACCTGCTGGGAGGTGCTGACCATGGCGGAGGCCACGCCGGCGTCCTGCGGCTGCACGCTGCGGGTGGCCAGGCTCATGGCGGGCATGAACGCCGTGCCCATGCCGAGGCCGAGGAGCACCTGTGCGGGCAGAATCAGGCCGACGTACGAACTGTCGACCTTGATCTGGGTGAGCAGCGCGATGCCGAGGGCCGAGGTCAGGAAGCCCGGACCCATCAGGAGCCGGGGCGGCAGGCGGGTCATCAGCCGGGTGCCGATCTGCGTCGACCCGGTCACCATGCCGACGATCATGGGCAGGAAGGCGAATCCGGTGCGGACCGGCGTGTAGCCCTTCACGACCTGCAGGTAGTAGGTCAGGAACAGGAAGAGCCCGAACATGCCGATGACGGCCAGCCCCAGGGAGAGGTAGATGCCGCCCCGGTTGCGTTCGGTCACCACCCGCAGCGGCAGCAGGGGGGCCGGGGCCTTGCTCTCGACCAGGACGAACACGCCGAGCAGGACCACCGAGGTGATGAAGAGCGCGACGGTGACGGGGGCGGTCCAGCCGTCGGACTCGGCACGGGTGAACCCGTACACCAGCGACAGCAGGCCGGTGGTGGCGAGAATGACACCGGGGAGGTCCAGCCGGGCGCTGTTGCGGGCGCCCGCCGGCTCGCGCACGACGGTGACGGCGCCGAACACGGCCGCGATGGCGAACGGGATGTTGACGAACAGCGCCCAGCGCCAGTTCAGGTACTCGGTCAGCGCACCGCCCATGATCAGGCCGACGGCCCCGCCGGCACCGGAGATCGCGCCGTAGATCCCGAATGCCTTTGCCCGCTCCCTGGGTTCGGTGAAGGTGACCGCGAGCAGCGAGAGCGCGGCCGGGGCGAGCAGTGCGCCGAACACGCCCTGCAGGGCGCGGGCGGCGAGCAGCATCCCGGGGCTGACCGCGAGGCCGCCCAGCGCGGATGCGCCCGCGAAGCCGAGCAGGCCGACGATGAACGCGCGTCTGCGGCCGGTGAGGTCGGCGATGCGGCCACCGAAGAGCAGTAGGCTGCCGAACGCCAGCGAGTAGGCGGTGATCACCCATTGCCGGTTGCCGTCGGAGATGCCGAGGTCGTGCTGGGCCGAGGGCAGGGCGATGTTCACGATGGTCGTGTCGAGCACGACCATCAACTGGGCGATGCCGATGAATAACAGCGCTTTCCAGCGCTGTGGGTCCGACGGGGCGGTTGCGGGCATGACGCCTCTCAGTTGACCGGGCGGCAGGGGTGGGCGGAGCTGCTCAGGGTGCCTGTTCCAGCGAGGGCAGCAGGGTGGGCAGCAGTTCGGCGACTACGTCGACTGCAGCGCGCCACGCTTCATCGCTGCCGGGTCCGCCCGTGGCGGTCCGGGCGAGGATGCCCTCGCGGGAGGCGAGCAGGAACATGGCGAGGCTCTGCGCGTCGACGCTCGTGCCGTTGCGCTCCAGCAGGCGGGCGAGGGCCCCGGTGACGGCCTTGTCGTGTTCGTGGAGCCGTGCGCTGAGCTCCGGGCTGCGGGCCGCATCGAGCCGGAACTCCAGGAAGAGCAGGATCCATCCCCGTTCGTCGGGGTCGACCGCCAGGAGCAGTTCCCCGATCCGTCGGGCCGCCCCCGGAGCCGGATGGTGCAGCAGGCCCTCCAACTGGTCGAGCCGGTGCGCGGAGTGGTGGTCGAACAGTGCGAGGACGAGGTCCTGCTTGCTCTCGAAACTGGAGTAGAAGGCCCCCCGGGTGTACCCGGCCGCCGCGCACACGTCCTCGATGGTGGTCTTCGCGTACCCCCGCGCGACCAGCACCTGCCCGGCGGCGTCGAGCAGCCGGGCGCGGGTGTGAGCACGCCGGCGGGGCGGCCGGCCGGAATCGGTGGAAGCAGTCTTCGATGGAGCCACGCGGGAACGATACATCATGTATTTAATACGCTGCGTATCAAACTGCCGTATCGCCGACCGGAGTTGGCGGCGGGGTCGCCACCCCGGCGGATGCGGCCAAACCCCTGGCGTGGTGCGCAGAAAAAGTGATATCACTTTGACAGCTGGATCGGAAACACTCGCTGGAGGAGCTGGTCTCATGGCCACACCGCGTTCTGCCGTCGACGTCGAAGGCGGCCCCGTCCTCGACCTTCCGGCCCCCAAGATCACCGAGCGGGTCATCACCGGTGCCGCGGGGCTGCCGGTGCTCGGAGGGACGCTGCTCGGTCTGCTCGCGGGGGTCGGGGCGACCATCGCCGGCGGTCTCCAAGTGGCCGGCGGGTCCAAGGCGCTGGGGATCACCCTGCTGACCGTCGGGCCGCTGGCCGTCCTGGGCGCGCTGCTGCTGCTGTGCGGGCTGACCGTGGTCTCGCCCGGCCAGGCGCGGGTGGTCCAGCTGCTCGGCCGCTACCGCGGCACCATCCGCGCCGAGGGCCTGACCTGGCTGAACCCGTTCACCAGCCGCCGCCGGATCTCCACCCGGATCCGCAACCACGAGACCGAGACCAACAAGGTCAACGACGCGGACGGCAACCCGATCGAGATGGCCGCCGTGGTGGTCTGGCAGGTCGAGGACACCGCCAAGGCCGTGTTCGAGGTGGACGACTACAGCGACTTCGTCGCCATCCAGACCGAGACCGCCGTCCGGCACATCGCCAGCAGCTACCCGTACGACGCCCACCGCGAGGGCCAGTTGTCGCTGCGCGACGGCGCGGAGGAGATCAGCCGGATGCTCTCCGCCGAGATCGCGGCCCGGGTCGTCTCGGCCGGGGTGCGGGTCGTCGAGTCCCGGATCACCCGGCTCGCCTACGCGCCCGAGGTCGCCCAGGTGATGCTCCAGCGCCAGCAGGCCGGGGCCGTGGTCGCGGCACGGCGGCTGATCGTCGAGGGCGCCGTCGGTATGGTCGAGGAGGCGTTGGACCGGCTCGCCGAGCGCGACGTCGTCGAACTGGACGAGGAGCGCAAGGCCGCCATGGTGAGCAACCTCCTGGTGGTGCTCTGCGGCGACCGGGGCACCCAGCCCGTCGTGAACACGGGCTCCCTCTACCAGTAAGGCGCGGCGTTGGCGACGGAGCGGAAGAAGATCCTGCTGCGACTGGACCCGGCGGTCCACGACGCACTGGCCCGGTGGGCCGCGGACGAGCTGCGCAGTGCCAACGCGCAGATCGAGTTCCTCCTTCGCCGTGCCCTCAGCGACGCGGGCCGGATGCCCGGCGACGCGGCCCGTCTTCCCCGGCGCGGCCGACCGCCCAAGGAGAACCCGGAGGCCGGCGGTTCCGACGCCGGATGAACGGGCCCATCCACCGTCCATCTGCTTGGAGTCCATCGTGGACCTGCCCATCACCCTGCCGGAGAAGCTCTACCTGCTCGCCTACAACCCCGAGCGCGAGCGGCTCACCGCAACCGCCAGGCTCGACCTGGTGCTGCGGGCCGCCGCGCTCGCCGAACTCCTGCGGCGCACGCTGATCCGCGACGACGGCCGGCACCCGGCCGCCGTCGACGGAGCGTCGGCCGACGGCCTCGACCCGCTCTCCGCCGCGATGCTGGAGCAGATCCGGCAGGGCCGGCGGCGCAGCTGGCAGGGCTGGGTCGGCCGCCGCCAGGGCCCGGCGGCCCGCGCCGCGCGGGTGGTCCGGGACGGGCTGGCGGCGTCCGGGCGGATCCGGCTCGAACAGCGCCGCGCGCTCGGACTGTTCCCGTGCACCCGGGTCGTCCTGCCGGAGCAGCGGCTGCGCAAGTCCCTTGTCGCGTCGGTGAGTTCGGCGCTGAAGGCGCCGCTCAGCCGGGTCGACCCGGCGGACGCCGCGCTGGTCGCGCTGGTCGACGCCGCCCGGCTCGGAGCCGTCCTGACGTGGCGCCAGAGCCGCGAGTTCCGCACCCGGATCGACAAGCTGGCCCCCGCCGCGGGCCCCGTCCCGCGCGCCCTGCGCCGGGCCATCAGCACCCGCAACGCCGACGCCGCGGTGGTCTGACCCAGCCGGTGTGATCCGAACGAGAGGCCCGGTCGCCGACATGGCGGCCGGGCTTCCCGCGTTCCGGGCCCGCGCCCGTGCCCATCCACCGATCGGTTGATCCACCCTCCACCGCGCCCGCCCGCAGCTCTGACCGTCCGGTCGATCCGCGGCCGGGGCCCCGCGCGGGAAGCTCGTCGCAGGCCGGCAGAACCGGCCGGACCAGCGGGGACGAGCGGGAGGGAGCGGCGCGATGGCCGTGATCGAGGTGGCGGGGCTGCGCAAGGCCTACGGGCGGCGCCAGGTGCTGGAGGGGGTCTCCTTCGGCGTGGAGCGCGGCGAGGTGTTCGGCCTGCTGGGGCCGAACGGCGCGGGCAAGACGACCGCCGTGGAGTGCTGCGAGGGCCTGCGCCGGGCCGACGCGGGGACGGTCCGCGTCCTCGGCCTGGACCCGGTGAAGGACGCCCACCGGCTGCGGCCGAGGATCGGCATCCAGCTCCAGCAGGCCCAGCTGCAGGGCGCGCTGCGGGTCGGCGAGGCGCTGGAACTGTACGCCGCGCTCTACCCGAACCCCCGGGACTGGCGCGAGCTGCTCGACGAGTGGGGGCTCGCCGACCAGCGCCGGACCCCCTTCGACAAGCTCTCCGGCGGCCAGCGCCAGCGGCTGCTCATCGCCCTCGCGCTGATCGGCAACCCCGAGGTGGCCTTCCTGGACGAGCTGACCACCGCGCTCGACCCGCAGGGCCGCCGGGACACCTGGGAGCTGGTCCGGCGGATCCGCGACGAGGGCGTGACGGTGGTCCTGGTCTCGCACTTCATGGACGAGGTCGAGGCGCTCTGCGACCGGGCCGCCGTCCTCGACGGCGGACGGATCGTCGCCACCGGCACCCCCGCGGAGCTGATCGCCCGCTCCGGCACCGGCGGCACGCTCGGCTTCCGCCCCAGTGGGCCGCTGGACACCGCCCGGCTGGCGGCCCTGCCGGGGGTCACCGGGGTCGAGGAGCGGGACGGCCGGGTCGAGGTCTCCGGCGTCGGGGACTTCGCCGACGAGGTCACCGGCCTGCTCGCCCGCGAGGGGATCGTCGTCACCGGGCTGCGGATCCGCGAGCACAGCCTGGACGACGCCTACCTCGCCCTGACCCGCCACGACACCTGAGCCGTCACGCCCTCTGAGCCGTCACGCCCCCTGACCCGCCACGACTCCTGAGCCGCCATCACCACGCCCGAGGGGACCACCACCGTGAACCACACCGCCCACCACACCGCCCACGCCGTCCGCCGCCTGGCCGTCGCCGAGGCCCGCCTGTTCCTCCGCGACCCGCTGACTGCCTTGTTCAGCCTCGCCTTCCCCGTCGTGCTGTTCCTCGTCCTCGGCTCCGTCCCGGCCCTGCGCAAGACCTCGCCCGACATGCACGGCATGAGCACCATCCAGCTGTACGCGCCGATCCTGGCCGTCTTCACCCTGCTGCTGCTCGGCCTCAACGGCCTGCCCTCGCTGCTCGCCACCTACCGCGAACGCGGCGTGCTGCGCCGGATGTCCGCCAGCCCCGTCCGCCCGTCGCTGCTGTTCGGCGCGCTGCTGCCGCTGTACCTGGGCGTCGCCGTCGTCTCGGTGCTGCTGGTGGTGGCGGCCGGACCGCTGCTCGGGGTGTCGCTGCCGCGCCGGCCGCTGGGGTTCCTGCTGGCCTTCCTGCTGGCCGCCGCCGCGCTGCTGTCGGTCGGCCTGCTGCTCGCCGCGGTCGTCCCGTCCGCCAAGGCCGGCAACGCGGTCGGCGCGCTGGCCTTCTTCCCGATGATGTTCTTCTCCGGGATCTGGCTGCCGCGCGAGTTCTCGCCGGCCCTGCTCAACCGGATCGGCGACTTCACCCCCAGCGGCGCCGCCGTCCAGACCCTGCAGGACGCCTGGTCCGGGCGCTTCCCGCACGCCGTGGGCCTGCTCACACTCGCGGCGTACGCGGTGCTCGCGGGGGCCGTGGCTGCCAGGCTGTTCCGGTGGGAATGATCATGCGGCCACCGGCCGACGAGAGCGCGCTCGGCGACTGGTTGGACCGGTTGGACCGGCTGATCGGCCCGTTCTGCTTCGTCGCCCTGCTGCTCGCCACCGCTCTGGCCCTGCTGGTCCCCGTCCCGACCGCGCGCTCCGCGGCCGCCACCCTCCCGGTGGCGGCCGCCGCCTTCCTGTGGCTGGTCCTGCGCTCGGTGCTCGACCGCACGCCGGGGCCGGACGGCCGCGCCCGGTACGCCGGCGCCCACTTCGCCGTCCTGCTGGCGCTGACCACCGTGCTGGTGCTGGACAACCCGATCTTCGGCTTCTTCGCCTTCACCGGCTACCTGCACGCCGCCCAGTACCTGTGGGGCCGGGTCCGGATGGCGGGCGCGGCCGCGGCCACCGTTCCCACCTCGCTCTCCCA
The DNA here is from genome assembly GCF_040685715.1 of Kitasatospora sp. NPDC088264. Classification (NCBI taxonomy): domain Bacteria; kingdom Bacillati; phylum Actinomycetota; class Actinomycetes; order Kitasatosporales; family Streptomycetaceae; genus Kitasatospora; species Kitasatospora sp. NPDC088264. The sequence goes on along the minus strand of NZ_JBFBIR010000038.1, from coordinate 21,014 downwards.
GGTCGGCGGGGCCCTGCCCGACAGCCCGGCGGAGTTCGGCGGACTGCTGACCGTCGTCGCCTTCAACCTGATGGTGGTCGGGTTGCTGTTCGCGCTCCGCGAGGTCGCCGACCGGCTGAGCGCCCGCCGCAAGGCCGCCAACGCCGAACTCGCCGAGGCCAACCGGCTGCTCACCGAGACCCTCGCCGAGAACGCCGGACTGCATGCCCAACTCCTCGTCCAGGCCCGGGAGGCCGGGGCCGCGGACGAGCGCCGCCGGCTCGCCCGGGAGATCCACGACACCGTCGCCCAGGGCCTGGCCGGGATCGTCACCCAGCTCCAGGCCGCCGACCAGACCCGTGCCCAGGACGCCGCGGCCGCCGAGCGGCACCAGGTGAACGCGGCGGCCCTCGCCCGGGAGAGCCTGACCCAGGCCCGCCGGGCCGTCCACGCGCTGCGCCCGATCGAGCTGGAGCGGGCCGCGCTGCCGGAGGCGCTGGCGGAGCTGGTCGAGCAGTGGCGGGAGCGCAACGGCGCCGCCGCCGGGCTGACCGTCACCGGCGAGGCCCGCCCGCTGCACCCCGAGGTCGAGGTGACCCTGCTGCGGATCGCCCAGGAGTCGCTGGCCAACGCCGCCAAGTACGCGCGGGCCTCCCGGGTCGGCGTCACCCTCTCGTACATGCCCGACCTGGTCACCCTGGACGTCCGGGACGACGGCGTCGGCTTCGACCCGGCCGCCGAGCCCGCCTCCCGGGCCACCGGCGGCGGCTACGGCCTGGACGTGATGCGCCGCCGCGTGCAGCGCCTGGCCGGGCGGCTCGACCTGGAGACCGAACCGGGCGCCGGCACGACCGTGTCCGCGACCCTGCCGGCGATCAGCATGGAGGAGTAGAACCGTGAGCGACGCGACGACGATCAGACTGCTGTTGGTGGACGACCACCCGGTGGTCCGGGACGGGCTGCGCGGGATGTTCACCGCCGCCCCCGGCTTCGAGGTGGTCGGCGAGGCCGGGGACGGCGCCGAGGCACTGGTCCTGGTCGCCGCGCTGCGCCCGGACGTGGTGCTGATGGACCTGCGGATGCCGCGGATGGACGGCGTCACCGCGATCCGCGAGATGGCCGAACGCGGCCTGCCCGGGCGGGTCCTGGTGCTCACCACCTACGACACCGACGCCGACGTGCTGCCCGCCGTCCGGGCCGGCGCCACCGGCTACCTGCTCAAGGACGCGGCCCGGGAGGAACTGTTCCACGCCGTCCGGGAGGCCGCCCGCGGCGCCTCGGTGATCGCGCCGACCGTCGCCGCCAAGCTGCTCGGCCAGGTCCGCGCGCCCGTGCGGGAGCCGCTCAGCCCGCGCGAGCTGGAGGTGCTGGAACTGGTCGCCTCCGGGGCCACCAACCGGGAGGCCGCGGCCCGGCTGTTCATCAGCGAGGCCACCGTGAAGACCCACCTGATCCACGTCTACGCCAAGCTCGACGTCAAGGACCGCGCCTCCGCCGTCGCCGCCGCCTACAACCTGGGGCTGCTCACCCCGACCGGCCGGTCGTAAGCTGGCCGGATGCTCGAACCCGCCCTGCTGCCGACCCCGCTGGTGGACTGCACCGACGAGGTGTTCGCGCGGGCCGGGGTTGAGCTGAGGCTCAAACGGGACGACCTGCTGCACCCGAGCGTCCCGGGCAACAAGTGGCGCAAGCTCGCGCCCAACCTGGCGGCCGCCGTCGCCCAGGGCCACACCCGGCTGCTGACCTTCGGCGGGGCGTACTCCACCCACCTGCGGGCGGTCGCGGCCGCCGCCGGGGCGCTCGGCCTGGAGAGCGTCGGGCTGGTCCGCGGCGAGGAACTGGCCGACCGGCCGCGCAACTGGTCGCTGCGGGCGGCCGAACGGGCCGGGATGCGGCTGGAGTTCCTGACCCGCGCCGAGTACCGGGAGGCCACCGGCCGCGCCGACGCCGGTCCCACGGCCGGTCCGCAGGGGCGCTGGGGCCCCTGCCTGGTGCTCCCGGAGGGCGGTTCCAACGCGCTGGCGGTGACCGGCGCGGCGGCGATCCCGGCCGAACTGCCCGACCTGGGCGGGCACGACGTGGTCTGCTGCCCGGTCGGCACCGGCGGCACCCTGGCGGGCATCGCGGCCGGCCTGCCGCCGGGCGCGCGGGCGCTCGGCGTGGCCGTGCTGCGCGGCGGCGAGGGCTACCTGGAGGGCGAGGTCACCCGGCTCCACCGGGCCGCCCTCGGCCGGGAGTTCGACAACTGGCGGATCGACCACGCGCACCACGGCGGCGGCTACGGCAAGGTCCCGGCCGAACTGGCCGCCTTCGCCGAGCGGTTCGAAGCCCGCCACGGCATCCCGCTGGAACGCCGCTACGTGGCCAAACTGCTGGCCGCGCTGACCGGCCTGGCCGCCGCCGGAGCCTTCCCCCGCGGCACCCGGCTCACCGCCGTCGTCACCGGCCTGCCCGACCCGGAGTAGACTCGGCGCCCGAGTGGGCCCGGAGCCGGAGCGGGCAGGCCCCGGACGGGCTCATCCGAAGGTCAGGTCGGCGCACGGGTCGGTGTCGGCGCCGCGGGTGTTCTCCGCTATGCCGGTGGGCACCCCGCTGGGCACGCCGCTCGGGTCGGCGGTGGCGGGGGTGGAGGGCTTCGCGCCGGGGCCGCTGCCGACCGCGTCCAGCTTGGTGGCGGGGCTTGGGCGGTAGTCGCGGCCCAGGGTGACGGTGATGCCCTCGGAGCCCGGCTCCTCGACCGCGCGCGACCCCGGGAAGAGCGCGGACACCTGGTCGGCGGCGGCCTTCAGGGCCGGGTCGTAGCTGATCTCGGTCTGCAGCCGTCCGCCGGCGGGCTTGCCGAGCGTGACGTTCTGGAAGCCCCGGGCCCGCAGCGCCTCCCCGCCGGAGGTGGACAGGCCGGGGGTGCCGACGCCGTTGACCACCAGCACGGGAGCCGCGGCCTGCTCGGGCGTGAGCGGCGCGGACGGGCCGGCGGCGGCTCCCGGGGTCGCGCCGTCGGGGCCGGGGGCGGTGGGGGAGGGCGCCGGGGTGTCGGTGCCGGAGGTGCTCTGGCCGTCCAGGGTGCGGTCCTCGCGCAGCAGCCGCCACAGCGTGTTGGCGTCCGGCTGGACGAGCTGGACGCGCTCGCCGGCGAAGCGCCAGGGCGCGGTCACGAAGGTGATGTCGGACAGCTTGATGTCCTGGAGCGAGCGGGCGAAGTCCACCAGCTTCATCGCGGTGCCCAGCCCCTCGTCCACGGTGAGCGAGCGGGTGGCCGCGTCGGCGAGCGGGAGCAGCGTGGGCAGGGAGAAGCCCTGGCCCTGCACCTTCTTGATCATCGAGGAGACGAAGGCCTGCTGGCGCTTCATCCGCCCGATGTCGGAGTTGTCGCCGAAGCCGTAGCGGGCCCGCAGGTAGTCCACGGCGGGCTGGCCGGAGAGCTTCTGCATGCCCTTCCGGAGGTGTATGCCGTGCGAGTCGACGTTGTTGGGGACGCAGACGTCCACGCCGTTGATGGCGTCGGCCATCGCGGCGGCGCCCTTGAAGTCGACCACGATGGTGTGGTCGATCCGCAGCCCGGTGAGCGTCTCGACGGTGTTCTGCGTGCAGGCGGGGTTGCCCTTGGGGAACTCGCCTATGGTGAAGGCCGAGTTGAACATCTGGTTGTTCCGGGGCGTGGTCCAGGTGCCGCTCGGCAGCTTGCAGGACGGGATGGTGACCAGGGTGTCCCGGGGTATGGAGACGCCGACGGCGTGCTTGTGGTCGGCGTAGACGTGCACCAGCATCGCGGTGTCGGAGTGGCCGACGCCCTCGTCGCCGCCGCCGATCGCGCTGTTGCCGTCGTCGCGGGTGTCCGAGCCGAGCACCAGGATGTTCACCGGCAGTTGGGCGCCGGGGGTGACCGGGGCGGGCGCGGGCGGGCGCTCGGTGGCGACGCCGCCCGGGTCGAAGGTGGTGATGTTGTTGTCCAGCCGGTGGTAGAACCAGGCCCCGGCGCCCACGACGGACAGCACCAGCACGGCGGCCAGGCCGATGGCTGTCCGCAGGTAGCGGCGCCTGCGCGTGCTGCTGCCCATCCTCCGTGTCCCCCCGTCTTTCCGTCTCTCGTGTTCGATGTTCGAACATTAGACGTTTCGACGGGCGGTTCGGTTACCTCCGGCGGTGGCCCGGATTTGGCTCCGGGGCTGTGATGCTGATCACGCCCCGGGGCCGGCGGCGCCGGTGACCATCCGGCGGAGCAGGTCGCGCAGGACGGCCCGCTCGTCCTGGCCGAGGGCGGCCAGCGGCTCGCGGGCGAAGTTCAGCGATTCGCGCAGTTCCTCGGAGGCGGTGGCGCCGGTGCCGGTGGCGGCGACCAGCTTGACCCGGCGGTCCTGCCGGTCGGCCTCCCGGGTGACGAAGCCGCGGGCTTCGAGCCGGTCGACGATGCCGGTGATGTTGGACGGCTCGCAGCTGAGCGTCTGGGCGATCTGGCGCATCGGCATGGGGCCGCGGCGCAGCAGGGCGAGCACCTTGGCCTGGGCGCCGGTGAGCGAGCGGGCGGCGGCCGCCTCCTCGTACTCGCGATGGAACAGCGCGACCAGGTTGGCCATCAGGTCGACGACCTCGCGGGTGATCTCGTCGGACTGCGGCGTGGCGGCCTGGGTCGACTGGGTGTCCATGTCCGAGAGTCTACCTGAAAAGTTGACAACATGAACCTTTCATGCCCATCGTTACTTCAGTAGCTCAACCTTTCATGCATCGGAACCACCTAAGGAGCTCCTCCCATGGCAGAGCAGGCCGCACCCGCGACCGCCCGTGAATGGCACCTCGCCGCCCGCCCCCAGGGCTGGCCGGTGCCGACCGACTTCGCCCTGGTCGAGGCCCCGGTCCGGACCCCGGGCCCGGGCGAGATCCTGGTCCGCAACGCCTTCCTCTCGGTGGACCCGTACATGCGGGGCCGGATGAACGACGTGAAGTCCTACGCCCCGCCGTTCCGGCTCGGCGAGGCCATGGAGGGCGGCGCGGTCGGCCACGTGGTCGCCTCCGGGGCCGAGGGCTTCGCCCCGGGCGACGCCGTCCTGCACGGCCTCGGCTGGCGCGAGTACGCCACCCTGGACGCCCGCCACGCGGTCAAGGTCGACCCGGCCGCCGCCCCGCTCTCCGCCTACCTCGGCGTGCTCGGCATGCCCGGCCTGACCGCCTACGCCGGGCTGCTCGCCGTCGGCGGCCTCAAGAAGGGCGACAAGGTCTTCGTCTCCGGCGCGGCCGGCGCGGTCGGCAGCATGGTCGGCCAGATCGCCAAGCTCAAGGGCGCCTCGCTGGTGGTCGGTTCGGCCGGCTCGGCGGAGAAGGTCGCCAAGCTGGTGGACGTCTACGGCTACGACGCCGCCTTCAACTACAAGGACGCCCCGGTCCACGAGCAGCTGGCGCAGGCTGCCCCCGACGGCATCGACCTCTACTTCGACAACGTCGGCGGGGACCACCTGGAGGCCGCGATCGGCGCGCTCACCGTGCACGGCCGCGCCGTGCTCTGTGGCGCGATCGCCCAGTACAACGACACCACCGCCCCCGCCGCCCCGCGCAACCTGGCGCTCGCGATCGGCAAGCGGCTGCGCCTGGAGGGCATGCTGGTCAGCGACCACGCGGCGCTGCAGTCGCAGTTCGTCGCCGACGTGGCCGGCTGGCTGACGTCCGGCGAACTGCGCCACGAGGAGACCGTGGTGGACGGTTTCGAGCGCACCGCGGACGCCTTCCTCGACCTGCTGCGCGGCGTCAACACCGGCAAGATGGTGGTCCGCCTGGACGGCTGACCCTTCGTCAGCTCGCCGACCGCCCCGCCGCCCCCCATCGGGCGTGCGGGGCGGTTTGCGTACGGGCGCGGGGGAATCGGTCGCACTACCGCATTCCGGCCGGATCCGAAAGTGCGTCATCCACGGTGCGGGGCGGCGCGGTACGGTGGGTCCCGCCTGGCGATGGGGCCGTTCGGGGGAGAGATCCGGCCGAGGGGTAGACCTCGTTGAGGATTCGACTAGCATTGAGCGAAAGCCTGTCCGTTTTGCTCAATTTAGTAGCTTAATGTCGGCTAACGTGGGTAACTGTGGATCAACTGCAGGCACGAGGCAGCTGGGGAAGGCGACCCTCGTCCACAGCCTGGAGGTCCCGGTGACGACACGTGGAGTTCTCTACATCCACTCCGCGCCCCGCGCGCTGTGCCCGCACGTCGAGTGGGCCGTCGCGGGGGTGCTGGGTGTGCGGGTGAGCCTGGACTGGATCCGCCAGCCGGCCTCGCCCGGACACTGGCGTGCCGAGCTTTCCTGGCAAGGGGAGCCCGGTACGGCCTCGAAGGTCGCCTCCGCGCTGCGCGGCTGGCAGCTGATGCGGTACGAGGTCACCAGTGAGCCCTGCGCCACGGCGGAGGGGGAGCGGTACAGCAGCACGCCCTCGCTCGGCATCTTCCACGCCGTCACGGGCATCCACGGCGACATCCTGATCCCCGAGGACCGGCTGCGCGCCGTCCTGCTGCGGGCCCGCAGCGAGGGGGCCGACCTGGAGGCCGAGATCTCCCGGCTGCTGGGCAAGCCCTGGGACGACGAGTTGGAGCCGTTCCGCTACGCGGGCGAGGGCGCACCGGTGCGCTGGCTGCACCAGGTGGTCTGAGCCGGCGGGCCCACGACGCGGCGCATGAAGAGGGGCCGGCGAGCGCCGGCCCCTCTCGGTGCGTTCGGACCCGGTGCGTACCGGGTGGGAGTGCGGACTACCGGGAGCGGAAGGCCAGCACCACGTTGTGGCCGCCGAAGCCGAACGAGTTGTTCAGCGCCGCGATCCGGCCCTCGGGCAGCGGGCGGGCCTCGCCGCGCACGATGTCCGCGTCCACGTCGTCGTCCAGCTCGTCGACGTTGATGGTCGGCGGGGCGATCCGGTGGTACAGGGCCAGCACGGTGGCGACGGTCTCGATGCCGCCGGCGCCGCCCAGCAGGTGGCCGGTCATCGACTTGGTGGCCGAGATGGCGATGTGGTCGAGGTCGTCGCCGAGCTCCTTGCGCAGCGCCTTCAGCTCGGCGGTGTCACCCTGCGGGGTCGAGGTGGCGTGCGCGTTGACGTGCACGATCTCGGCCTTGTCCAGGGTGTTGCGCTCGAACAGGTCGGCCAGTGCGCGGGCCACGCCGGCGCCGGTCGGCTCGGGCTGGGCGATGTGGTGGGCGTCCGAGGACAGGCCCTGGCCCACGGCCTCGCAGTAGATCCGGGCGCCGCGCGCCTCGGCGTGCTCGACCGACTCCAGCACGACCACGCCGGCGCCCTCGCCCAGCACGAAGCCGTCCCGGCCCTTGTCGTACGGGCGGGAGGCGCGCTCGGGGTCGTCGTTGTTCTTGGACATCGCCATCATGTTGGCGAACGCGGCGATCGGCAGCGGGTGGATCGCCGCCTCGGTGCCGCCGGCCACCACGACGTCGGCGCGGCCGGTGCGGATCATCTCGATCGCGTAGCCGATCGCCTCGGCGCCGGAGGCGCAGGCGGAGACGGGGGTGTGCACACCCGCGCGGGCGCCGACCTCCAGACCGACGTTGGCCGCCGGGGAGTTGGGCATCAGCATCGGGACGGTGTGCGGGGAGACCTTGCGGGCGCCCTTCTCCTTCAGCACGTCGTACTGGTCGAGCAGGGTGGTCACGCCGCCGATGCCGGAGGCGATGACGGTGCCGAGGCGCTCGGGGGCGAGCTTGGAGGAGTCGTCGGTGGCCGGCGTCTCGTAGCCGGCGTCGGCCCAGGCCTCACGGGCGGCGATCAGCGCGAACTGCGCCGAGCGGTCCAGCTTGCGGGCCAGCGGCCGGGGGAGGATCTCGCCCGGCTCGACGGCCGTGCGGGCGGCGATCTTGACGGGCAGCTCGGCGGCCCACTCCTCGGTCAGGGCCGCCACTCCGGAGCGCCCTGCGACCAGGTTCTCCCAGGTGGTGGCGGCGTCGCCGCCCAGCGGCGTGAAGGCGCCGATACCCGTGACGACCACGGTACGGTTTTCAGCGGTCACTGGTTCTTCTTCTCTCACGATCGTGGGGTCGGCGGCGAGCCGAGGAAGGGCCCGGCCGGGCGCCCGGTGGGGCGTCCCGGCCGGCGGGTCGGCCGGGCTCGGGGGAGCCGGGCCGACGAGTCAGCCGTCCGAGGCGTCGAGAACGCCGGACGTGCTGGACGGATCGAACGGGTCGATCGGTCAGGCGGCGGCGTTGGTGAGGATGTAGTTCACCGCGTCGCCGACGGTCTTCAGGTTCTTGACCTCGTCGTCCGGGATCTTGACGTCGAAGCGCTCCTCGGCGGCCACGACGACCTCGACCATGGACAGCGAGTCGACGTCCAGGTCGTCCGTGAAGGACTTGTCCTCCTGGACGTCCTCGGTCGGGATACCGGCGATCTCGTTGACGATCTCGGCGAGACCTTCCAGGACCTCGGCCTTGTCCTTAGCCATACTGGCTGCTCCTCTTCGGTGTTGAACGCGTCCGACCGGCGGCCGGACGCAGGCTTTGCGGAATGAGTGGGGCGAAACGCGCCTAGGGGAGCGTAACGACTGCCGCGGCGTACACGAGACCCGCCCCGAAGCCGATGATCAGCGCGAGGTCGCCGCTGCGGGCCTCGCCGCTCTCCAGCATGCGCTCCATCGCCAGCGGGATGGAGGCCGCGGAGGTGTTGCCGGTCTCGGCGATGTCGCGGGCGACCGGCACCGAGTCGGGCAGCTTGAGTGCCTTGATCATGGCGTCGGTGATGCGCATGTTGGCCTGGTGCGGGATGAACGCGCCGAGCTGGTCGGCGGTGACCCCGGCGGCGTCCAGCGCCTGCTGGGCCACCTTGGCCATCTCCCACACCGCCCAGCGGAAGACCGGCTGGCCGTCCATCCGCAGGGCCGGCCACTTGGCCTCCTCGCCCACGCCGTTGACGGCGTCGGGCTTGGCGAAGGCGGTGTCCCAGGCCTGGGTCTGCGAGATGACGTCGGACTGCGAGCCGTCCGAGCCCCAGATCAGCTTGCCGATACCGGGCGTGTCGGACGGGCCGACGACCGCGGCGCCGGCGCCGTCGCCGAAGATGAACGCGGTCGAGCGGTCCGACTGGTCGGTCAGGTCGCTCAGCCGCTCGACGCCGATCACCAGCACGTACTCGGCGTTGCCGCCGCGGATCATGCCGTCGGCCAGGCCCAGGCCGTAGCCGAAGCCCGCGCAGGCGGCCGAGATGTCGAAGGCCGGGGCGGTGCCGCAGCCGAGCCGCTCGGCGATCTCGGTGGCGATCGCCGGGGTCTGCTTGAGGTGCGAGACGGTCGCGACGATCACGCCGCCGATCTGGTCCGGGGTGATCCCGGCCTGGGCGATGGCCTTGCCGGAGGCCTGCACCGACATCTCGGCGACGCTCTCCTCCGGGCCGGCCCAGCGGCGCTCGGCGATCCCGCTGCGGGTGCGGATCCACTCGTCCGAGGAGTCGATCCACTCCAGCACCTCGGCGTTGGGGATCACCCGGACCGGGCGGTAGCCGCCCACGCCGAGGATGCGCGCGTACTGCGCGCCCTCGGACGGGCGGATCTGCGGGTTCGTCATGCCTGGGTCTCCTGATCCTGACCGCCGTGCTCCGCGACGAGCGCGCGGGCCTTGTCCAGGTCGGCGGGGGTCTTGAGGGCAAGCGTCGCCACACCCTTGAGGTTGCGCTTGACCAGTCCGGTGAGGGTGCCCGCGGGGGACAGCTCGATGACGGCGGTCGCGCCCAGTTGCCCGAGGGTCTCCATGCAGAGGTCCCAGCGGACCGGGTTGGAGACCTGCGACACCAGGCGGGTGAGCACCTCGGCGCCGGAGGCCACGACCTCGCCGTCCTTGTTGGAGACGTAGCGGACCTGAGGGTCGGCCACGGTCAGCGTCGGGGCCAGCGCGGCCAGCCGCTCGACACCCGGGGCCATGTGCTCGGTGTGGAAGGCGCCGGCCACCTTCAGGGCGACCAGCTTGGCACCGGCCGGCGGGTCCGCCTTCAGCGTCTCCAACTGGGCCAGCGTGCCGGCGGCGACGATCTGGCCGCCGCCGTTGTTGTTGGCCGCGGTCAGGCCGTGCTCGGCCAGCTTCGCCGCGACGACCTCCGGGTCGCCGCCGAGCACGGCGATCATGCCGGTCTCGGTGACGGCGGCGGCCGCGGCCATCGCCCGGCCGCGCTCGCGGACGAAGGTCAGCGCGTCGTGCGCGCTCAGCACTCCGGCGCCGGCGGCGGCGGTGATCTCGCCGACGCTGTGGCCGGCCACGGCGCCGACCAGCTTGCGGGCGACGTCCTCGTCCGGGAACAGCTCACGGGCGGTCATCAGGCCGGCCGCGACCAGCAGCGGCTGGGCGACGGCGGTGTCCTTGATCTCCTCTGCGGAGGCCTCGGTCCCGGCGTGCACCAGGTCGAGCCCGGCGACCTCCGACCAGCCGCGGAGGCGGTCGGCGACACCGTCCAGCTCCAGCCAGGGGCTGAGGAAACCGGGGGACTGGGCACCCTGTCCAGGGGCGACGATTACGAGCACGGTTCAACCCTCTCTCGCCAGGCGCCCAGGGGCGGGTAGGCGACGGTAACGAAGAAAACCATCCGGGATTGTAAGGTCCCTACAGGCGGTTCAGCTCGGCTCCCCGGCCGCGGTGAGTCGGCCGAGGGCGAGTGCGATCCGCAGCGTGAACGCCGAACGCACGTCGGACGGGGCGTACCCCGTGACGTCGGTCACACGTCGTAGCCGGTAGCGCACCGTGTTGGGGTGGACGAAGAGCATCCGGGCGGCGCCCTCCAGCGAGGAGGCCTGCTCCAGGTAGACGCTCAGCGTTTCCAGCAGCGCCGAGCCGGCTTCGTCCAGCGGTGTGTAGATCTCCTCCACCAGCTGGCGGCGGGCGGCCTGGTCGCCGGCCAGCGCGCGCTCGGGCAACAGGTCGTCGGCCAGCACCGGGCGGGGCGCGTCCGGCCAGGCGGCGCAGGCACGCAGGCCGGCCGCGGCGGCGTGCGCCGAGCGGGTCGCCGAGAGCAGGTCCGGCACGGTCGGGCCGACCACCACCGGGCCCGGCGCGAACTGGCCGATCAGCGCCCGGGCCGCGTGCACCGGCTCCTTGTCGCCGCCGACCACGACCACCAGGCGCTTGCCCAGCACCCCGGTCAGCACGTGCAGCTTGGCGTACCGGGCGGCCCGGCGGATCGCCTCGACCACCAGCTCGCTGTCGCCGTCCGGCGCGCTGCCCATCACCACCCGGACCTGGCTGGGCTGGCCCCAGCCGAGCGCCGCGGCCCGCGACAGCACGCCCTCGTCCGCGTCGCCGGACAGCAGCGAGTTGACCACCAGCGCCTCCAGCCGGGCGTCCCAGGCGCCGCGCGCCTCGGCCGCCTGGGCGTACACCTGGGCCGTCGCGAAGGCGATCTCCCGGGCGTAGACCAGCACCGACTCGCGCATGTCCGCCTCGTCGCCGGGGGCGGCCACCTCCTCGATGGCCTCCTCCATCACCTCGATCGTGGTGCGGATCAGCTCGACGGTCTGGCGCAGGGTGATCGCCCTGGTCAGCTCGCGCGGGGCGGTGCCGAAGACGTCCGTGGAGATCGCCTGGGCGGCGTCCGGGTGGCGGTACCACTCGGTGAAGGCGGCGATGCCGGCCTGGGCGACCAGGCCGATCCAGGAGCGGTGCTCCGGCGGCATCCGCCGGTACCAGCCGAGCTGGTCGTCCATCCGGGAGATCGCGGCGGTGGCCAGCTTGCCCGAGGACTTCTCCAGCCGCTTGAGCGTCGCGGCCCGGCGCTCGGCCCGCTCGGCGGCGATTCTGCGCTCCTGCGCGGTGAGGCGGGGCGCCGCCCGGCCGGGGCGGTCGCGGCCGGCCCTGGGGGCCGGGCTCTTCCCGGTCGGCTCGGCCGTGGGACTGGGTTCGCTCTTGGAGTTCGCGGAAGCGGCTGGCACAAGGACAAGACTGCCTCACGTGAGTGACTGCTCGTGCACACCCCCCGGTGCAGCGGCACGGTGGTGCCGGTCACACCCACTACCGTGGGGCCCGTGACAGACGACGCCGCCCGCCCCCGCGCCGACCTGCGCCGCACCGCCGAGCGCTACCTCTCCACCCCGGCCGAGGGCGTCGAGACCCGACACGCGTTCTCCTTCTCCGGCCACTACGACCCGAAGAACACGCACTTCGGCGCGCTGCTCGCGTGCAACGAGGAACTCCTCGCCCCCGGCGCCGGGTACGAGGAGCACAAGCACCGGGACACCGAGATCGTCACCTGGGTGCTGGAGGGCGCGCTGGCGCACCGGGACTCCCGGGGGCACGGCGGGGTGGTCCGCCCGGGGATGGTCCAGCACCTCGGCGCGGGCTCCGGCGTCACCCACACCGAGCGCAACGTCGGCGGGGCCGCCGGCCCGGTCCGCTTCGTCCAGATGTGGCTCCAGCCGGACGTGTTCGACGCGCCCCCGGCGTACGGGCTGCGCAAGGTGGAACCGGTCGACGGCGGGTTGACGCTGCTCGCCTCCGGGCTGGAGCGCGACGCCGGGACGGACGCCCTGCGGCTGCGCCGCGGCGACGCCGCGCTCTGGCTGGCGACGGCGGGGCCGTGGCAGCCGCTGCCCGCACTGCCCGAGGCCGCCTGGCGGTACGCGCACCTGACCGCCGGCTCGCTGGGCTACCGGACGATCCCGGGGCCCAAGGGCGGCGGCCGCTCGATGGCCCCGGGCGACAGCGTGCGGATCACCGGCGACGCCTTCGCCGACCCGACGGCCGGCGAGACCGGCGCCGAACTCCTGCTCTGGGAGATGCACTCGCCGGTCTCGTACGGCTAGGGGCTGTCCTTTCAGCCTTCGAGTCGTTCAGCTGTCCAGTTCGGCCAGGACCGCGTCCGAGCAGGCCGGCCAGACCTCGGCGGCCCACGGGCCGAAGTCCCGGTCGGTGAGCGCGACGCAGGCCACGCCGGCCTCCGGGTCGACCCACAGGAAGGTGCCGGACTGGCCGAAGTGGCCGAAGGTGGCGGGCGAGTTGGCGGTGCCCGTCCAGTGCGGGGCCTTGCCGTCGCGGATCTCGAAGCCGAGACCCCAGTCGTTCGGCCGGCGGTGGCCGTAGCCGGGCAGCACGCCGCTGGTGCCGGGGAAGGCGACCTCGCGGGTGGCCTGCCGGACGGTGGACGGGTCCAGCAGCTTCGGGGACTGGAGCTCGGCGGCGAACCGGACCAGGTCCGCGACGGTGGACAGGCCGCCGGCGCCGGCCGGGGACCTGTGCGCGGTGTTCAGCAGGGTGTCGTGCATGCCCAGCGGCTCGAACACCGCCTCGGCGGCGTACCGGGAGAACTCGATCCCGGCGGCGTCGGACAGCGCCCGCGCCAGCGCGTCGAAGCCCGCGTTGGAGTACAGCCGGCGGTTGCCGGGCTCGGCGAACACCCGGTCCTCGTCGAAGCCCAGGCCGGAGGTGTGCGCGAGCAGGTGGCGTACGGTCGAGCCGGCCGGCCCGGCCGGGTCGTCCAGCTCGAAGACGCCCTCCTCGACCGCGACCAGCACCGCGTACGAGGTGAGCAGCTTGGTCACCGACGCCAGCGGGAACAGGTGCTGCTGCGGCCCGTACGTGCCCAGCACCGCGCCGTCCGCCCCCCGGACCACCGCCGCCGCGGCATGGGGCACCGGCCAGTTCTCGATCATCCGCAAGCTCTCCATGCGCCCGACTCTAACGAAGGCCCGAAAACGGGTGGCGGGAGCACCCGGGTGCGAGGCTTGCTTGGAGTGCACTCCAACTCGATAGCGTCGTCGTCACCGCTCACCACAGGGGGTAACCGCTCATGGCCACGCTCGCACCCGTCCAGCTCGACCTGCGGACCTGCGCCGACGTGTACCAGCGCCCGGTCGGCGATCCGGACCGGACCCCGCGGCACACCATCAGCGAGGTCGCCGTGGCCAGCGGGCTCACCGCCCACACCCTGCGCTGGTACGAGCGGATCGGCCTGCTCGACCCGGTCGACCGCTCCACCAGCGGCCAGCGCCGCTACTGCGACGCCGACCTGCACCGGCTGGCCTTCCTGGGCCGGCTGCGGCTGACCGGCATGCCGATCGCCGACATGCTCCGCTACGTGGAGCTGGCCCGCGAGGGTGAGCGGACCTACGAGGCGCGGCGCCAACTGCTGGTCGACCAGCGCGAGGAGGTCCGCCAGCGGGTCGCCGACCTCCAGGCCACCCTCGCCGTCCTCGACTACAAGATCGACCTGTACTCCGGCCGGATCGCCGCGTCCGACGAACCGGCCGTCTGCCGCCACGAGTAGCCACCATCAGCACGCCGCACGCGGAGTACACCGCAGCGGAGTGCACCGCACGCAGAGGAAGAAGCAGAGCGATGACCGTCTCCGTCCTCCCCACCGTCCAGCTCGGCACCGACGGCCCGTTCGTGGGCGTCCAGGGCCTCGGCTGCATGGGCATGAGCGACTTCTACGGCCCGACCGACCGGCCCGAGGCGCTCGCCACCCTGGACGCCGCCCTGGAAGCCGGCGTCACCCTGTTCGACACCGCCGACGCCTACGGCTTCGGCCGCAACGAGGAGCTGATCGGCCCCTTCGTCCGCGCCAACCGCGACCGGGTGGTGCTCGCCACCAAGTTCGCCCTCGAGCGCACGGAGGACGACCCGGGCCGCCGCAGCATCCGCAACGACCCGGCGTACATCCGGGCCGCCGTGGACGCCTCGCTGCGCCGCCTCGGCGTGGACGAGATCGACCTCTACTACATGCACCGCCGCGACCCGGCCGTGCCGCTGGCCGACTCGGTCGGCACCATGGCCGAGCTGGTCCGGGCCGGCAAGGTGCGCCGGCTGGGACTGTCCGAGGTGACGGGCGCCGAACTGCGGGAGGCGTACGCGATCCACCCGATCGCCGCACTGCAGTCCGAGTGGTCGGTGTTCGCCCGGGACGTCGAGCGTACGGCGGTGCCGGCCGCGGCCGAACTGGGCGTCGCCTTCGTGCCGTACTCGCCGCTCGGCCGGGGCTTCCTGACCGGGGCGTTCCAGGCCGCCGAGCAGCTCGCGGCGGACGACGTCCGGCGCACCCAGCCGCGCTTCACCGGCGCCAACGCGGCGGCCAACGCCGAACTCCTGGCGCCGCTGCGGGAGATCGCGACGGCCCGCGGGGTGACCCTCGCGCAGGTCGCGCTGGCCTGGGTGCACCAGCGGGCCGAGGTGCACGGGCTCACGGTCGTGCCGATCCCCGGCACCCGCAAGCGCAGCCGGCTCGCCGAGAACACCGCGGCCGCCACGCTGCGGCTCACCGCCGAGGAACTGGCCCGGCTGGAGCCGGTGGCGGGCGAGGTCGCCGGGGACCGCTACCCGGACATGCGCCTCACCCAGGTCGGCCGGGAGTAGCGGCGGCCGGGGAGCGGCCGCCCGGGCCGCTCCCCCTCCCGTCCCGGGTGCCTTCTCAGACCTCCCGGCCGAGCCAGGCGGCCAGCCGGGTGTGCACGTCGGCGTCCGGGGCGACCGGCCGCACCTCGCCGAACGGGACCGGTCCGCCGCGGTGCTCGGCCGACAGGACGGCCTGGGCGACGGCCAACGCGGCGTGCGCCAGGGCGTCGTCCAGCGGCTGCCGGGAGCCGAGCGCCCGGGCGATGTCCCAGGTGTGCGCGACCGTCTCCATCAGGTAGCCGCCGACCGCGACCCGGCCGGGCACCACGCCCCAGGGTGCGTGGGTCGGGCGGTCCAGCGCGGCGTCGTCCGACCAGGCCGCGACGGCCCGGGCGCGGGCCCGGTCCAGCGCGCCCGGCCAGGCGTCGTCCGCCAGGTCCCCGGTGGCGGCGACGACGTCCTCGGCCCGGCCGCCCTCGCCCAGGTAGGCGAACCGGTGGATGCCGCCGACCACGTGGCTCAGCAGCCCCCGCAGGGTGAACGCGCTGCACGGGGTGGGCCGGTCGAGGGCGCCCGGGGTGATCTCGGCGAACAGCTTCTCCAACTGGCCGAGGGCGAGCAGGTACTGCGGGCGGGCGTCCTGGACGGAGTTCACGTGGAATCAGCTCCCTGGGGTGGTGCGGGCTTTCGGGCTCGAACGGCAATCTCCCAGTAAAACCTGACAACCGCCGTCAGGATTGCTGGGATTCTGCTGCCATGAAGGCCGACCGCCTGCTCTCCATCCTGCTCCTGCTCCAGACCCGCGGCAGGGTGCCCGCCACCGAACTGGCCGGGCGCCTGGAGGTGTCCGTCCGCACCATCTACCGCGACGTGGAGTCGCTCTCCGTCGCCGGCGTGCCGGTGTTCACCGAACGCGGCCGGCACGGGGGCATCAGCCTGCTGCCCGGCTACCGCACCGACGTCACCGGACTGACCGCGGACGAGGCCCGGGCGCTGTTCGTGCTCTCCGCCCAGGGCGCGCACAGCGACCTCGGGCTGGACGGCGCGCTCGGCTCGGCGCTGCGCAAGGTGATGGCCGCGCTGCCGGCCCCGCACCGCCCGGCCGCCGAGCGCATCACCGAGCGGATCCTGGTCGACCCGGCCCGCTGGCTGCAGAGCGGCCCGGCGGCCGGCGCCGCGACCGGCCCCGAACTGGGCGAGCTGCAGTACGCGGTGTTCGCCGACCGGCGGTTGCGGCTGCGCTACCGGCACAGCGGCACGCCCGCGCCGGTGGAGTACACCGTGGACCCGTACGGGCTGGTGAGCAAGGCCGCGGTCTGGTACCTGGTGGCCGATCTGCACGGCGAGCCCCGGCTGTTCCGGGCCGACCGGGTGCTGGCCGCCGAGACCACCGAGGAGGCGGTGCGCCGCCGCCCCGGAGTGGGGCTCGGGGATGCCTGGGCGGTGCTGCGCGAGCAGGTGGAGCGGCTGCCGAAGGAACTGCCGGTCCGGGTGCGGGTGCGGCGCGGGCGGCTGGACATGTTCGTCCGCATCCACGGCGGCCGGGTCACCGCGCCGCCGCCGGAGGCGGGCGCCGGGCCGGCCGAGGAGTGGGTCGAGGTGGCGATGGTCTTCCCGGCGCCGGCGGCCGTCCGCGCGCTGCTCGCCTTCGGCGCGGACGCCGAGGTGCTGGCCCCGCCCGCCGCCCGCCGCGAGCTGGCCCGGGCGGCGGCGGACGCGCTGCGCCTCTACCAGGACTAGGAGTAGGTCGGGCTCTAGGAGTTCGGGGCGGGCCGGACGACGTCCTGGTAGTGGCCGAGCGAGATCGCCGCGAAGTTGTGCAGGCTGTCGGTGCCCTCGGTGAAGTAGCCGTTGTGGCCGGCCGCGCGGGCCGAGGAGATCTGCTCGGCGCCGAAGCCGCCGGCGGTCGGGTCGGCGCCGTGGCCGAGGCCGCCGACCTCCAGGTACGGGACGTTGCCGATCCAGTCGGTGGGGTTGCGGGTGGCCCAGACGTGCACGCCGGCGCCCAGCTCGCTGGTGCTCTGCACGCCCATGCCGGGGCTGCCGAACACCATCAGGTCGGTGATCCCGGAGGTGTCGGAGGGGGAGGCGGCCGCGCGCGGGATCTCGGGGGCGGCGTTGCCGCAGACCACGGAGCCGTACGAGTGGCAGAGCAGGGCCGGGGGTGCGTCCGGCCGGGTGGTCTCCTTGAGCCCGGCGAGCAGCCGCTGCAGCCGGGGCGCGCCGACGTCGGCGAGCCGGGAGGTGACGGCGTCCGGGCCGAGGCCGGACGGGGTGACGTAGCCGGTCCAGGCGATCACCGCGGTGCGGGTGTTCGGCGCCTGCCGCTGCTCCTCGGTGTACAGGGCGCGGGCCATGCCGGCCGGGGAGCGCAGCGGTTCGGCGGCCTGGTCGAAGTGGCCGAGGTCGGCGTCCGAGCCGGGGACGACGACGGAGATCCGCTCGGCGTCGGCGAGGTCGCCCCACACCTCGGTGATCAGGCCGCGGCCGCGCGGGTCGAAGGCGAGGATCTGCCGGTCGGGGCCGAGCAGGTGCTCGACGTCGTTGGCGCGGGAGACGGCCAGCTCGCGGGTGTCGGCGTCGAGCTTGTGGTCGGCGCCGCGGGCCCGGGCGCTGTCGCGTTCGGCGGCCAGCGCGATCTTGTTGGCGCGGTAGCGCAGGTCCAGCGGGGCGCCGTCGAAGTTGCCGACGACCAGCGGGTAGTCCCGGATCAGCCGGTCCAGCTCGGTGGGGGCGAGCGAGGCGAAGAACGCGGCGGCGGCGGCCGGGGTGGTGGTGGCCGGGTCGGGCAGGGTGCGGTCGAAGCTGTGGTCCTGGACCCAGGCGGCGCTGCCGGCCGGGGGTGTGGAGATCGCCAGCTGCTCGGTGGAGGCGGCCGCCTGGGCCGCCGCGGCGCCGGCGTCGGCGAGCACGGCACAGCCCGCGAACGCCCCGATCAGTACCCGCTTCCAGCGCCGACGGTTGCGCACCGCACCAACTCCCTTAGGGCCCGTCACCGTTTCTCGGGCGGTGCCCGGAGGGTGCGACAAGACTGCCTGCTTCCCTGCGCAAGCGTAGGGCGCCCGGAGAGGCGACGCGCCCGCCCAAACTGTGGGATGGCTCACATGAACCGGCGGTGTCGTTTCAGCGTCACAGAGCGGCCCGCACGTCGAATTCGCGCACCATCCGCTTGGGCGCCGTGCGCCGCCAGGCCTCGACGACGAGGTCGCGCAGCTCCTCCGGATCGACCAGGTCCAGCTGGACGCTCACCCAGCCGTGCCGCCCGACGTACGGCGCGCTGGAGAACACCTCGGGCTCGGCGGCGAGCAGTTCGGACTGGTCCTCGGGGGAGGCCTTGACGGTGACGGACCGGCCCCCGGGCGCGCCCATCGCGAAGATCCGGCCGCGGATCCGCAGGGTCTCGATGTCCCAGGTCGGCTCCTGTGCGGCCTCCGGCAGGGCGAGCGCCATCGCGCGGAACTCCTCGAACGTCACCATGCCCGCAGCGTAGGGCAGGGGACCGACAGCGCGCGGGCCCGGGCAGGGGGCTCGGAGGGGCGCGGACCGATCGTAGTTCGAGAACGACACCTACCCCGACATCGACGACACCGCCGAGGTGGTGCTCGCGCTGGGCCGGGTCGACC
>NZ_JBFBIR010000038.1:0-2130 GCF_040685715.1 Kitasatospora sp. NPDC088264 | reverse complement strand
GGTACTCGGCCTCGCCGGTCCGCAGCAGGAAGTGGTCGAAGGGCGGGCGGGCGGTCAGGTCGTAGGGGTGGGCGAGTTCGGCGGCGGGACCGATCGGTCCGCGCCCCTCAGTGCCTCACTCTCCGGCGCAGGTCACACCATGCCCAGCGCGTACGCGGCGAACAGCGCCGCACCCGCCGCGGCCAGCGCCTTCCCGGCCCGGGAGAAGGCCGTCCAGGGCCCGTCGAACCGCCGGGTGAACCACCCGATCGCCACCAGCACGGCCGCGAACAGCGGAAGCAGCGCCACCCGGGCGGCCACCCAGCCGATCGAGTCCGGCGCGGTGGTCAGCCCCGGTACGGCGCCCAGGCCGGCCGCGCCGGGCACCGCCACCGCGAGCATCGCGCTCTGGTGCCAGCAGAAGATCGTCATCGCCGAGAGGTTGACCACCACCACCGGCAGCCACAGCAGCGGGCGGCGGGTCAGCAGCCGGCCCAGCCGCTCCCGCAGCAGCACCGCGGCGCCGCACTGCGTCGCCGCCAGGGCCAGCACCAGCAGGGACGGCGGGTGCGAGTTGGTCCGCTCCATCCCGGGCACCCCGACCATGCTGGCCGGGTAGTGGAACGCCAGCAGCAGCGTGGCGAACAGCGCGCCGCCGCCGACCAGCAGCACCCGGGCCACCGGGCGGCCGAGCCGGCCCTGCGCCCACAGCACGCCCAGCTGGTAGCCGAACAGCCAGCCCGGCAGGATGTTCAACAGTCCGACCCAGGACGGCACCGCCTCCGCCCACGGCCCGTACCGCAGCAGGTCGACCGCGGCGACGGCGGCCACCAGGACGCCCGCCGACCAGCCGCCCAGCCGGCGCCCGGCCGCCACGCACAGCGGGGTGAGCGCGGTCAGCCCCAGGTAGACCGCGATGTACCAGAGCGGCTGCACCACCAGCGTCGCGCCGGTCCGCACGGTGTCGCCGGGGACACCGAGCGCGGGCAGCAGTGCGATCAGCAGCGCCCAGACGGCCGTCACCCCCAGCACCGGGCGCAGCAGCCGCACCGACCGGCCGCGCAGCCAGCCCGGGTACGTCACGCCCTTGGCCCGGGCCCGCTCCAGCGACTGGACCGAGGAGTGGCCGCCGACCAGGAAGAACACCCCGAGCATCTGGAGCACCCAGCTGATCGGGGCGAGGCCGCCGAGCGAGGAGAGCGGGCTCGCGTTGTGCAGGGCGCCGTCGGCGGAGAGCGTGAAGCCGCCGAGCAGCCAGTGCCCGACCGGCACGGCGAGCAGGGCGAGGGCGCGCAGCCCGTCCAGGGCGCGGTCGCGGGTCTCGGGGGTGCGGGCGTCGACCTGGTGGGCGGCGCGGCGCAGGGCGGTCAGCGGGTGGGCCATGGCGGTGCTCCTTTCGGTGAGGCGGTCAGCGGTCGAGGCCGAGGCCGAGGGCGATGGCGGCGAAGGCGGTGAGCGAGGCGGTGCCGGGGGCGAAGTAGCCGGCGTGGCCCTCGGATCCGGTGGCGGGCAGCGGGTGGGCGCCGAAGCCGGGGGCGGTGGGGTCGGCGCCGTGGCCGAGGCCGAGCACCGAGACGTAGGGGACCCGGCCGATCCAGTCGGAGTCGTTGCGGGCGGTGGCCCAGAGCGGGACGCGCGGGTCGAGGGCGGCGGCCGAGCCGACGCCCATCCCGGGAGAGCCGAGGACGACCACGCCGGAGGCCTGGTCGGGCCCGGGGCGGGCCAGCCCGCAGACCACCGAGCCGTAGCTGTGGCAGAACACCGTGGCCGGGGCCTGCGGACGGGTGCTGACGGCGAGTCCGTCGAGCAGTCGGGTGAGCCGCGCGGCCCCGGCCCGGGCCAGGTCCTCGGTGGCGGCGCCCAGGCCGATCCCGACCGGGGTGGTGTAGCCGGTCCAGGCGATGACGGCGGTCTGCCGGTCGGTGGCCTGGTAGAGCGAGCGGGCCATGCCGGCGGGGGTGCCGTACGAGCCGGGGGAGCGGTCGAAGTTCTCCAGGTCGTTGTCCGAGCCGGGGACGACGACGGCGGTGCGGGGGGCGGCGGCGAGGTCGCCGAAGCGTACGTCCTCGGCGATCGGCCGCACCTTCTCCAGGGCGGCCGCCACGTCGAACTCGGCACGGGGCAGCAGGTCACGCGGGTCGTCCAGCGAGC
>NZ_JBFBIR010000037.1:48515-80238 GCF_040685715.1 Kitasatospora sp. NPDC088264 | reverse complement strand
AGGCGGCCGCCCTCGACGACGCCGCCGGGCAGGACCAGCCGGGCGCCGGCCAGTGCGGTACGGTCACGGTCCGCGGTGGTCACGCGGTCACCTCCGGCGCTGCTCCGGGCAGCCGTAGAACTGAGTGAAGTTGCTTGTTTCATCGCCATGATAGTCAGTTTCGAGCGGACGACCAGACCTGCGACCTGCTCGCCGAAATCAGTCCGACCCGGCGCCACCCAGGGGTTTGGCTCCGGACCGGGCTAGAATCGCGTCATGCTCAAAGCTGATCGCGCCACCCGGATCCTCTCGCACGTCACCGAAGCGGGGAGCGCCGATGTGCACGCGCTCGCCGAGCTCCTGGACGTCTCGACCGCGACCGTGCGCCGCGATCTCCAGGAGCTCCACGAACAGGGGCTGCTGCACCGCACCCGGGGCGGCGCGGTGACCGGCTCGGTCAACCTCGAACTGCCGCTGCGCCACCGCGGCGAGAAGCAGCGGGAGGAGAAGCGCCGGATCGCCCTGGCCGCGGCCGAACTCGTGCCGGAGGGGGCGGTGGTGGGCCTCAGCGGCGGCACCACCACCAGCGAGCTCGCCCGGGTGCTCGCCGAGCGCACCGGCATCACCGTCGTGACCAACGCGGTGAACATCGCCGCCGACCTGATCGTCCGCCCCGAGGTGCGCCTCGTGGTGATCGGCGGCATCGCCCGCACGGCCAGCTACGAGCTGGTCGGTCCGGCCGCCGACCGGATGCTCTCGCAGTACCACCTGGACATCTCCTTCATCGGGGTCGACGGCCTGACGGCGCAGGAGGGCTGCACCACGCACGACGAGATGGAGGCCCAGACCGACCGGGCGTTCCTGCGCAGCAGCGCGCGCTCGGTCGTGCTGGCCGACAGCACCAAGGTCGGCAAGGTCACCTTCGCCCGGATCTGCCCGCTCTCCGACGTCCACGACCTGGTGACGGACGACGGCCTGACGGAGGCGCAGCAGCGGGCCGTCACCGGCTGCGGCGTCCGGGTCCGGCGGGCCTGACCGCCGACGGGCCCCGGGGGTGGCCTGATCCACCGGCCACGCCCCGGGGCCCGGTTCAGGCCTTGACGCCGCCCGCCGTCAGGTCGGTGCGCCAGAACCGCTGCAACAGCAGGAAGGCCACGACCAGCGGGACGACCGAGACCAACGAGCCCGTGACGACCAGGTTGTACGGGGTGTGGTCCCGCAGGCCGTTCCAGTAGTAGAGGCCGAGGTTGACCGGCCAGAGCTTCTGGTCGGAGAGCGTGACCAGCGGCAGGAAGAAGTTGTTCCAGATGGTGGTGAACTGGAACAGGAAGATGGTCACCAGCGCCGGCGAGAAGATCCGCAGGACCACCGTGAAGAAGATCCGGAACTCCCCCGCGCCGTCCATCCGGGCGGCCTCCAGGATCTCGTCCGGGACGGACGCGGCGGCGTAGATCCGGCTGAGGTAGACGCCGAACGGGCTGACCATGCTGGGCAGCAGGACCGCCCAGACGGTGTTGACCAGATGAGCCTTGGACAGCAGCAGGTAGACCGGCAGGGCGAGGAGCGGCGCGGGGACGAGCACCGCGGCGAGGATCGTGTTGAACACCGCCTCGCGGCCCCGGAACCGGTACTTGGTGAGCGCGTAGCCGGCCATCGCCGCGAGCAGGGTGGCGGCCGCGGCGCCGACGCCCGCGTACAGCACGGTGTTGAGGAGCCAGCGGAAGTAGAGCCCGCCGTTGGCGGTGGCCAGGTCGTGCAGGTTGTCGCCGAGGTGGAGGGTGGAGAACCAGAAACCGCCGCTGCCGAACAGGTCGCTGCTGCTCTTGGTGGAGGCCACCAGCAGCCACCAGGCGGGCAGCAGGAAGTAGGCGGAGAGCACGAACAGGACGGCCGTGCCGAGGACGCTGGGGCGCGGACGGCGGCCGGGGGCACCCAGTCGGGCGGGCCCGGCGGGGCGGCGGCGCGCCGGGCCCGCGGTCTCGGGGCGGCGGCGGAGGTCGGCGGTGCTCATGCGGTCACCCGGTTTCCGGTGATGCGCACCGAGAGGCGCAGGAAGGTGAAGGACAGGACGCAGGTGGCCAGGGCCAGCAGGACGGCGATGGCCGCGGCCTTGCCGTAGTCGTTGGTGCCGAACGCCGCGTTGTACGCCGCCATGTTGGGCGTGTAGTCGGCGGAGACGGTCGAGGCCAGCGAATGCAGGACCATCGGCTCGGTGAAGAGCTGGAGGGTGCCGATGATGGAGAAGATCCCGGTCAGCACCAGGGCGGGGGCCACCAGCGGGATCTTGATGTGCCAGGCGGTCCGCCAGGGGCCGGCGCCGTCGAGGTCGGCGGCCTCGTAGAGCTCGCTGGGGATGGCTTGCAGGGCGGAGAGGATGACCAGCATGTTGTAGCCGGTCCAGGTCCAGGTGACGATGTTGGCCATCGACCACAGGACGGTGCCGGAGGAGAGGAAGTCGGCGTCGATGCCGATGTCCCTCAGTCCGGCGACGAGCGGGCTGGTGCCGGGCAGGTAGAGGAACGCCCAGAGGATGGTGGCCACGACGCCCGGGATCGCGTACGGGAGGAAGTAGGCGAGCCGGAAGAACTTCCGCAGCCGGGTGCCCTTGGCGTCGATCAGCAGGGCGAGGCCGAGGGCCAGTCCGAGCATCACCGGGACCTGGACCACGCCGAAGAGCAGCACCCGGCCGACGCCCGCGAGGAACGAACCGTCGCCCAGGGCCGCGGTGTAGTTGTCGAGCCCCGCGAAGACCGTTCTGGCCGGGCCGAAGCCGAGGCCGGAGCGCTCCACGCGGTACAGGCTCTGCCAGAGCGCGTACCCGATGGGCAGCAGGAACAGGACGGTGAACAGCAGGCCGAAGGGGGCCAGGAAGCCGAGGGCCGCGCGGTTGCGGGACGGCGTCCGTCGTGCGGTGGCGGCCTTCGGGGCGGTGCGGCCCGGCGCCGCCGGGGTTGCTGCGCTCATCTGGGGTTCTCTCTCGTGCGGGCGGTGGTCGGTCCCTCGGGCGTGTCGGACGGGTCGGACGGGTCGGACGCGCCCGGGCCGGCGGACCGCGCGGGGTCCGCCGGCGAGCCGGTCAGCCGGCGGTGACCGTCAGCCCCTTGGACTTCATCGCGTCGACGGTCTTGTTCTGCACCGTGCCCAGCGCCGCCGTCAGGTCGCCGTGGGCGGCGACGGCCGCGCCGAAGGCGTCGGTGAGGTCGCTGGAGGTCTGGGTCATGGTCGGGCCCCAGCTCCATTTGGGGGCCTGCGCCGTCGCCTGCTTGAAGACGTCGAAGATCGGCTGGTTGCCGAAGTAGGCGCTCGGCTTCGCCAGTGCCGGCACCGACGTGCCGCTGGTGGAGGCGGGGTAGATGCCGGCCTTGTCCACGAGGGTGCCGACGGCGGCGGCGTCCGTGCTCATCCAGTTGGCGAAGCGCAGCGCAGCGGCGGTGTTCTTGCAGCCCTTGACCACCGCGGTGGACGAACCGCCGTCGTTGCCGACCGACTTGGCGCCGCCCTGCCACTGCGGCATCGGGGCGACCGCCCACTTGCCGGACGCCTGCGCCGCGTTCTGTTCGAGGATGGAGGAGAACCAGACCGGGCCGGGGTAGGCGGCGAGCGTGCCGTCCTGGAGGTCCTTGTAGAGGTCGGGGCTGAAGCCCTGCTCGGACTTGACCTGGCCCTGGTCGATCAGGCCCTGCCAGTACTTCGCGACCTTGGCGGTGGCCGGGTCGCTCGCGAGCGAGACCTTCCAGCCCTTGCTGTCGGTGCCGAACCAACTGCCGCCGGCCTGGGCGGACATGCCGGCGAACCACCACGGGTCGTCCGGGTTGAACACGCTCAGGTAGCCGTTGGGGTTGGCGGCGTGCACCTTGGCGGCGTCGGCGGCGAACTCCTCCCAGGTCGCCTGCGGCTTCAGACCGTACTGGGCGTACAGGTCGGTGCGGTAGTAGAGCGCCATCGGGCCCACGTCGACCGGGATGCCGTACACCTGGCCGCCGACCTTCACCGCGTTCCAGGCGCCGTCCCCGTACTGCGACTGGTACTGCCCGGCCTCGCCGCTGACGTCCTGGACGGCGCCCTCCACGACGAAGCTGGGCAGCGACTCGTAGCCGACCTGGGCCAGGCAGGGGGCGTTGCCGGCCTTGACGGCCGCGAAGATCTTGGCGTAGCCGCCCTTGCTGCCCGACACGATCTTCTCGAACTTGACCTTGGCGTCCGGGTGGGCCGCGTTGTACTGGGCCACCGCCTCCTCGTAGCCCGGCGCCCAGCCCCAGAACGTGACCTCGGCGGAGCCTCCGCCGCCCGAGGCGCCGTCACCGCCCGATCCGCAGGCCGCGATGCCGGTGAGCAGCGGCAGCGTGGCGGCGGCGGCCAGCAGGCGGGTGCGGATTCGTGTCTTCGCCATGAGGATCTCGTCCTTTACGTGTACTGGCCCTCGGCCATCGCGGCACGGCGTCGGGTGGACGGCGGCTGGCGCGAGCGGGTGCGGTGCGGTGGGGGTGGAGGTGGGGGTGCGGTGGGGGTCGGCAGGGGTGTCCGGGTTCCGGAGGTTCTGGGGCCGGCCGGGAGTGCCGCCGCGCGTCGGCGGCCTCCTCACCGGGCCGGCTCCGGGGCCGGATCCTGGTCCGGCTCCTGGCCCTGGCCCTGGCCCGGTCCGGGTGTCGGTGGTCGCGTGCCCATCGGACCACCCCCTGCTCTATGGTGCGCAGTTCGGATGAGTATTGCTCAATATCGAGCAGGTTCCTAGAGCTTCGGAGCACGAAGCGGTCTCGGTTTCGACACGGCCCGTCGCGCGGAGACCCGGGCGGAGAGCCGGGCGACGGGCCGGGTGCACGGGGTGTCAGCCCAGGTCGGGCCGGGCCACCAGGTGCACGGCGGGTTCGCCGGACCGGTCGAGTTCGAGGACGGTGATCTCGTTCGTCCCGCTGCGCAGAACCGGCCAGGGCAGGTAGAGCGTGCACTGCGGTCCGCGGTCCCAGTAGCGGCCCAGCAGGAAGCCGTTGACCCAGACGTAGCCCTTGCCCCAGCCCGGCAGCGCCAGGTAGCCGTCGGCGGGCTCCGCGACCTCGAAGGCGCCGCGGTGGAAGGCCGCGCCGGGGCCGGCGGCCGGGGCGCCGGCCGTGCCCCAGGGGAGCCGGTCCGGCGTCCCGTCGGCCAGCGGCATCGGGTCGGCCGTCCACCCGTGCAGGTACTGCTGGGTGTGCAGGGCCCCGGCGATCCCCTTGCGGTCGCCGATCCCGGCGCCGTAGTTGACCCGGCCCATCGACTCGACCAGCAGCTCCAGCCGGGCACCGCCGCCGGGCACCGGGACGAGCAGGGGCTCGTGCTCGACGTCGCGTTCCAGGGTGGCGAGGTGGGTGCCGTCGACGCGGACGTGGGCCCGGTCGGCGAGCCCCTCGACGGTCAGCGGGTATTCCGCGCGCGGGCCGGGGATGGTGGTCCGGTAGCGGACGAGGCCGTGCGGGAGGCCGAGTTCCTCGAAGGAGAGCGGGACGGCGGAGCGGACCTCGCCGGTGGACAGGTGGTCCACCACGTCCGCCAGCGGCAGGGACCGGTCGAGCTCCACCCGGCACGCCGGCAGCGTGGCCGGAAGCTCCTCGGGCTCCGGCACCGGGCCGTCCGCGTACGCCGCCAGGACCTCGCGGAAGGCCCGGAACTTGGCCGTGGGGGCGCCTCGTTCGTCCAGCGGGGCGTCGTAGTCGTAGGAGGTCACGGTCGGCTGGTAGCCCCGGCCGGTGCGCGGATCGGCGGTGTTGGCGCCGGCCCAGGTGCCGAAGTTGGTGCCGCCGTGGGCCATGTAGAGGTTGACGGAGGCCCCGGCCGCCAGGATCTCGCGCAGGGCCGCGGCGGCGTCCTCGGCCGGGCGGGTGGTGTGCGGCTCCCCCCAGTGGTCGAACCAGCCGTTCCAGAACTCCATGCACATCGGCGGGTCCTGGGGGCGGTGGCGGCGCAGCTCGGCGAAGGCCTCGGTGGCGCGGCTGCCGAAGTTGACGGTGGCGAGGTGGCCGGGCAGGGCGCCGCCGGTGAGGAAGAAGTCCTCCGGCCCGTCGGAGGTGCAGAGCGGGACGTCGATGCCGCGGGCGCGCAGGCCGTCGGCGAGGTGGGCGAGGTAGGCCCGGTCGGTGCCGTAGGAGCCGTACTCGTTCTCGATCTGGACCATCAGGACGTTTCCGCCGCGCGTGGTCTGGTGCGCCGCCAGGATCGGGATCAGCGTGTCGTACCAGCGGTCGACGTGGGCCAGGAAGCGCGGGTCGCTGGTGCGCAGCGGCAGGCCGCGGCCCGCCGCGCCCGGTTCGGCCAGGAGCCACCAGGGCAGGCCGCCGTTCTCCCACTCGGCGCAGATGTAGGGACTCGGGCGGACGATCGCGTGCAGTCCGGCGTCCGCGGCGGCCCGCAGGAAGGCCTCCAGGTCGGCGATGCCGGTGAAGTCGTACGCGCCGGGGCGGGGCTCGTGCAGGTTCCAGGGGACGTACGTCTCCACGGTGTTGAGCCCCATCGCCCGCAGCATCCGCAGGTGGCGCGGCCACTGCCCGGGCAGGCTGCGGAAGTAGTGCAGGGCGCCGGAGAGCAGGCGCAGGGGGCGCCCGTCGAGCGTGAACCCGGTCCGGTCGATCTGGAGCATGAGTGGTCCTTGAGGGGGTGGTTCGGGGGACGGTGTCGGCCGGGGCGCGGTCATCCGGCGGTTCCCGCGACGACGGGTAGGAGCCGGCCGACGGCCTCGGTGATCGCCCCGCGGCCCGCGGCCAGGTACGCGCGGGGGTCGACGCCCCGCTCGTCCGCCGCCAGGTGGGACCGGACGGCGGTCGTCATGGCGATGCTCAGGGCCGTGCCGATGTTGACCTTGGCTATGCCGCCGTGGACGGCGCGGCGCAGTTCGTCGTCGGGGACCCCGGAGGAGCCGTGCAGGACGAGCGGGACGTCGAGGGCCGCGTGCAGGGCGGCGAGCAGGTCGTGGTCGAGCCGGGCGTCGCGGGAGGTCATCGCGTGGGAGCTGCCGACGGCGACGGCGAGGGCGTCCACGCCGGTCTCCTCGACGAAGCGCCGCGCCTCTTTGGGGTCGGTGCGGGCTCCCGGTGCGTGGGCGTCCAGCGGCCCCCGGCCGTCCTTGCCGCCGACCTCGCCGAGTTCGGCCTCCAGCCAGAGCCCGGCGCCGTGCGCCCAGACGGCGGCCTCGCGGGTGGCGGCGACGTTCTCCGCGTAGGGCAGGTGCGCGGCGTCGTACATCACCGAGCTGAACCCGCATTCGGCGGCCTGGCGGAGCAGGACGCCGGTCTTCACGTGGTCCAGGTGCAGCGCCACCGGGACGGTGCTCGGCTCGGCGCAGCGCACGGCGGCCGCGGCGAGCGGGGCCAGCCGCCCGCCGTGGAACCGCACCGCGTTCTCGCTCACCTGGAGGATCACCGCGGTGCCGGCGGTCTCGGCGGCGGAGACGACGGCCTCGACGTGCTCCAGGGTGATGACGTTGAAGGCGGCGACGGCGCCGTGCCGGGCCGCGGCCCGGGCGACGAGGCCGCCGGTGGCTGCCAGGGGCATGAACTCTCCTGTCGGGTGGGGCTGTTCAGTCGGAAGGGGCTGAGCCCGCGGAGGGTGCGGCCGGGGTGACCCGGACCAGCGGGAGGTGGCCGCGGTAGGCCTGCGGGTCGAACCGGCCGGCGTACGGGGCCTGGACGGCGGCGGCCGACAGGGCCACCGCGTGGGCCAGCGCCGCCGGCCACGGCGCACGGTCGGCGAGGGCCGCGGCCAGCGCCGCGACCGCCGCGTCCCCCGCGCCGGTCGGGTTCCCCCGCACGTCGGCCTCCGGGGGCAGGCGGGCCCACCAGCTGCCGTCCGGGGTGACGGCGAGGAGTCCGTCGGGGCCGAGCGAGGCGACCACCGCCCGGGCGCCGGCGTCGACGAGGGCGTGTGCCGCGCGGAGCGGGTCGGCGATGCCGGTGGCGCGGCGCAGTTCGACCGCGTTCGGCTTGACGGCCGTGGGCCCGGCCGCCAGTGCCCCGGTGAGCGCGGTGCCGTCGGCGTCCAGGACGACCGGCACGCCCTGCGCGTGGGCGAGGCGGACCAGGTCCGCGTAGGCGTCGCCCGGCAGGCCCGGCGGCAGGCTCCCGGACAGCACCAGGGCCCGGGCGGTGGGGAGCAGGCTGCGGACGGCGGTGCGCAGGGCCGTCCAGTCCTCGGCGGAGAGTTCCGGTCCGGGCTCGTTCAGCACGGTGGCGTCGACGGCGTCGACCACGGCGACAGTGCGCCGGGTCGACGTGCCGGCGGCGAGCGGAACGCCCAGGCAGGCGATGCCGGCCCGGTCGAGGTCGGCCCGCAGCACCGCGCCGGTGGGCCCGCCGAGCGGCAGGACGGCGGTGGTGGGCCGGCCGAGGCCGTGCAGGACCCGGGCCACGTTCACGCCCTTGCCGCCGGCCTGTTCGTGGACGGAGGCCACCCGGTGGCTGGTGTGCGGGCGCAGCGCCGGCACGCCGTAGGTGATGTCCAGGGCGGGGTTCGGGGTCACGGTGACGATCACGGCGCCGGGCTCCCTTCCGGGGCCGCGCGGCCGGCCGCCGCGTCCAGGGCGCGCAGTCCGGCGCCCAGGCAGCCGGCCCGGTCCCCGAGCGCGGCGGGCACCAGGCGCGGCGCGACCTGGATCCGGGCGCGGGCGGCCAGCGCGGCGGCCAGCGGGGCGAGCAGCAGGTCGCCGGACTCGGCGAGGCCCCCGCCCAGGACGACCAGCGGCGGGTCCAGCACCAGGACGGCCGTCAGCAGGGCGTCGGCCAGGGCGTCGACCGCCTCCTGCCAGACGGCGCCGGCCGCCCGGTCCCCCTCGGCGGCCAGCCGCGCCACCTCCGGTGCGGGGGCCGGCCGGCCGGTGGCCTCGGTGTAGCGCCGCGCCACGGCGGCCGCCGAGGCGTAGGTCTCGGCGCAGCCCCGGGCCCCGCAGGCGCACGGTTCCCCGCCCGGGCGCACCACGAGGTGGCCGATCTCCCCGGCCCGGTGGTGCGCGCCGGGCAGGGCGCGGCCGCCGGTCATGACAGCGGCGGCGATGCTCGTGCCGACCGGGACGAACAGGAAGCGCTCCTCGCCGCGCCCGGCTCCGAGCCGGGCCTCGGCCACGCCGCCGGCGCGCACGTCGTGGGTGACGGCCACGGGCAGGCCGGTGCGCTCGGCGACGAGCTCCCGGAACGGGACGTCCCGCCAGCCGATCGTGGCGGAGTACACGCCCGTCCCCGTGGCCTCGTCGACGATGCCGGGAACGGCCAGGCCGACGGCGTCGACCTCCGCGCCCTGCCGCCCGGCCTCCCGCCGCACGTCCGCGACCAGGTCGACGACGGTGGCCACGACGGCCTCCGGGCCCCGTTCGCGCCCGGTGGCGCGCCGCACCTGGTGCCGGACGGCCGCCTCCCGGTCCAGCAGGGCTGCCTTGATGCCGGTGCCGCCGACGTCCACGGCGACGACCAGACGCCGGTCGGGCACGGGCTGACGCCGGCCGGTCGTGAGCCGAGGCTGATCGGTCATGAGTCGGCGAGCACCACGGACCGGGTCAGGTTGCGCGGCTGGTCCGGGTCCAGGCCCTTCGCGGCGGCCAGCGCGGCGGCCAGCCGGTGGACGCGCACCAGTTCCGCGAGCGGGTCGAGCCGGCCCTCGATCCAGCGGGCGCCGGTGCCCCGGACCTGCTCGGCCAGGCCCGCCGGTGCGGCGCCCAGCATCCAGGTGGCGGTGGACGGCGCGGCGATGCTGATCGGGCCGTGCCGGTACTCCATCGCCGGGTACGCCTCGCTCCAGGCGAGCGCGGCCTCGCGCAGCTTGAGGCCGGCCTCGTTCGCCAGCCCGACCGTCCAGCCGGTGCCGAGGAAGGTGAACTGGGTGCAGTCCACCAGGCCTTCGGGCAGCGGCTCCGCCAGGGCCGCCCGGCCGTCGGCCTCCACCGCCTCGGTGTGCAGGCCCAGGTGGGCCCGCAGCAGGGTGAGCGCCGTGGTGGCGAACCTGGTCTGCACCACGGACCGCTCGTCGGCGAAGTCCAGCACGGCGATGTCGTCGGCCGCGGTCATCACCGGCGTCCGCGGGTCGGCGGTGACGGCCGCGGTGCGGACCTTTCCGCGCACCCGCTCCAGCAGGGCCAGGACCTCGGTCGTGGTGCCGGAGCGGGTCAGCGCGATCACGCGGTCGTACGAGCGGACGCCCGGGAACTCGGAGGCGGCGAAGGCGTCCGTGACGCCCTGTCCGCTCGACTCCCGCATGGCGGCGTACGCCTGGCCCATGAACAGCGAGGTCCCGCAGCCGATCACCGCGACCCGTTCACCGGCTTCCGGCAGCGCCGTGCACTCCGCCGCGGCGACTTCCGCAGCGCGGCGCCAGCAGTCCGGCTGGCTGGCGATCTCGGCCTCGACATGGGTCGCCATCGGCCACCTCCATGAAATAGTTGCTGATACCTGCTTCTTTCTGGCCAGATTCAAGCATCTTCAAGCACTCCATGGAACCCGTCTGCGCAATTTGTTGCTCAGAGGTGTTGACAGTTGCGCGCAAGAGGGCCGGATACTGCATGCCATCGCCGGGCCCGCCGGTCGCGCCCCCAACGACGACCGGCGGGCCCGAGAAGCACCGCCCACCCCCGCCCCGACGGTGCAGCACCGAAGGAGACCTCGTGTCCGCCCCACCCCGCAGAGCACTCGCCGCCGTCCTCGCCCCCGCGCTCCTGGCGCTGAGCGCGGGCCTCGCCCCGTCCGCGTCAGCCGCCCCGGCCGGCGCCCCGTCAACCGCCCCGTACACCGTGAGCGTCGGCAAGCCGGTCGGCTACGCCCACCCCACCGACACCCCCGCCGTCCCGTACACCGACAAGGACGGCACCTTCTACTTCCAGCAGTCCGCCGCGCTCTACGGCGCGAACGACCCGCGGTACTGGGACTTCTTCACCGGCACGGACTTCGACTCCGCCACCCGGTCGAGCGCGCTCAGCAACGCCGTCAACCCCGCCAACCCCCAGGACCGCAACAACGACACCACCTGGCGCTGCAACAACAGCCCCACCGGCCTGACCTCGACCTCCGCGCCCGCCGGGTCGGGCTACGCCCAGAAGAACTACTGCGACCTCTCCGGCATCTGGGTCGACCCGGACACCGGCGACTGGTACGGGCTGGTGCACAACGAGTTCACCCCGCAACCCTTCGGCGACGGCCTCCACTTCGACGCCATCGACTACGCCGTCTCCAGCGACCAGGGCCGGACGTGGACCATCAAGGACCACGCCATCACCTCGCCCTACAGCACCCAGCGGGGCGACACCGCGGCCTTCCCGAACCAGACCTTCGACTACGGGGACGGCGACCAACGCCTCTTCGTCGACACGGCCTCGGGCTACTTCTACGTCTTCTACGGCTCGCGGATCGTCGACAAGGGCGGCAGCTGGAAGGCCTTCCACGAACACGTGGCCCGGGCCCCGATCGCCGCCAAGATGGCACCCGACTCGTGGCAGAAGTGGTACGACGGCGCGTGGTCGCAGCCCGGCACCGGCGGCCAGGAGAGCAACCTGGTGCCGGCCGACTCCGCGCACCCCACCGGCTACACCCCGGTCGCCGACGAGTACGACCCGGCGAACACCGGCACCGTGGCCCAGCAGGTCGCGGCCGGCACGATGCCCCCCACCTCACCGCTGTTCGTCATGGACATCACCTACAACGCCTACCTCGGGCTGTACATCGCCGAGCCGCAGGCCGTCGACCAGAGCGGCTCGGCGCCCCAGCAGTACTACGCCACCGCCGACCTCGCCAGCCAGAAGTGGGTGCCGATCGGCGACACCGGCGGCTACCACACCGCGTCCTGGTACCGCTGGTTCCTCGACAGCGCCAACCGCACCAACAGCACCGTCGTCGGCAGGACCTTCCGCTCGTACTGCGCCTTCGGCTGCTCCAACGGCGCGTCCGGCGAGTACGTGGACGTGACGATCAACGGCTCCGCGCCCGCCGCTCCCCCCGTCGACCCCGGCAGGAACTACCGGATCGGCAACGCCGACGGCCGGCTCCTCGCCCAGGTCGCCGGCGGCCCGGCCACCACCTCGCTGGCCGCCGGCACCGGCTCCGACCTGGAGGCCTGGAGCTTCACCACCAACGGCGACGGCTCCTACCGGATCGCCAACGCCGCCACCGGCCGCCTGCTCGGCGTCGACTCCACCGCCACCGCCGGCCGCGCCTGGGGCGCCCGCCCCACCGCCACCGCCGCCGGCCCGGGCGGGCCCACCGTCGGCCAGCAGTGGTTCGTCATCCCCGGGAAGTCCGCCGACGGAACCGCCACCGGCACGTTCAAGCTGGTCAACCGCTACAGCGGACTCGTCCTCGGCCTCTCCTCCACCAACAGCCGGTCCACCGAGACCACCCCCACCCGCAGCTGGGCCGACACCACCGGCAACCCCGTCGGCGGCACCCGCGGCCCCGGCGAGCAGACCCTCACCCTGACCGCCACCGGCACCGCGCCCAACCCCCCGTTGGACGGCACCCACACCCTGACCGCCGCCGGCAAGGCCCTCGACGACCCCGGCCACTCCACCGCCCAGGGCACCCAACTGGTCACCTGGGCCCCCAACGGCGGCCCGAACCAGACCTGGATGTTCACCCGGCAGGCGGACGGCAGCTACCAGATCGCCAACGGCGAGTCGCACCTGTGCATGGACGTCGACGGCGGCTCCACCTCCGCCGGCGCCAAGGTGATCCAGTGGGCCTGCACCGGCGGCGGCAACCAGCGCTGGCAGCTCACCCCGGCCGCTGGCGGCTACCGGATCACCTCCCAGAAGAGCGGCCTGCTGCTCACCACCGCGTCCACCGCCGACGGCGCCCGGACCACCCAACAGCCCGACACCGGATCGCAACTCCAGGTCTGGACCGTCAACTGACCACCCGCCCCTAACCCCGGCCGGGAGCCGGGGCCGGACACGCCGGCCCCGCACCTTCCGCTACCGCCCGGCAGCACCCAATATCCCTTCCCCCTCGGTTAGTTGGCGAGAATCGGCCAGTCCGGAGGCTGGCCCGTTGACCTCCGGGCCGCTGGGCGTTTGGCTCTCCCCAACCAGTTGCGCGGGCGGTGCCACCCACCAGGGTGGCACCGCCCGCGCCGTCGTCACCCACCAAGGGGAGGACCCCACCTCATGACCACCACACGACCCCGGCGCGGACTGCTGCGCGGCGGCTGCGCCCTGCTCGCCGCCGTACTGGCCGGCCTCGCCGCACCAGCCGCCGAAGCGCATCCGCGCACGGGCGGGATCGTCCGGGTGAGCGTCGGCCTCGACGGCACCCAGCCGGACGGCGCGTCCGCCGCCCTGGGGCTGAGCGCCGACGGTCGCTACGCGCTGTTCTCCTCGGACGCGACCAACCTGGTGCCCGGCGACACCAACGGGGCGACGGACGTCTTCGTCCGGGACCTGCACACCGGCCGCACCCAACGCGTCAGCGTCGGCGCGGACGGCGCCCAGCTCGACGCCCCCACCACCCAGGCGTCGATCAGCGGCGACGGCCGCTTCGTCACGTTCAACACCAAGGCCACCAACGTGCTCCCCGGCCACCGGGCCAACAGCGGCGGGGAGGTCTACCTCCGCGACCTCCGGGACGGCGTCACCGAGCTGATCACCGCCGGCGACCCGGCGGCCACCGGCCAGGACGGCCGCATCTCCCGTGACGCGGTGGCCAGTTGGGACGGCCGCTTCGTGGCCTTCTCCTCCTCCCGGACGGACCTCGCGCCGGTCGGCACGTTCACCAAGGAGAACATCTACGTCACCGACCGCCGGGAGGGCACCACCCGCCTGGTCACCCTCGGGGTGAACGGCAAACCGGGCAACGGCGACTCCTACCTGCCCTCGATCAGCGCCGACGGCCGCGTCATCGGCTTCAAGTCCCGCGCGTACAACCTGCTCCCGGCTCCCGCCCAGACCCCCGCAGCCCCCACAACCCCCGAAGGCCACGAAGACCACGGGAGCCACGGCGGCTCCCCCGCGATCCTCGGGCACGCCTCCTACCCCTTCTACGTGTTCGACCAGCACACCGGGGTGATCAGCGGCGCGAGCACCGACCCCGCCGGCCTGCTCGCCAACACCGGCCTGGACGCCACCCTCAGCCCCGACGGACGGTACGCCGTCTACACCCTCGACGCGCCCGGCGGGCCGATCCTCGGCCGCCACCAGGAGCTCTACACCCGCGACCTGCGCACCGGCACCGTGACCAGGGTGACCACCCCGCTACCCGGCACCACCACGGTCGGCTCCGCCGGCCGCGGCACCATGTCCTACGACGACCGCTGGGTCTACTTCGTCTCCGACGCCGGCAACCTCGTCCCCGGCGTCGACGGCGGGCAGCAGAACGTGTTCCGCCGCGACCTCGCCACCGGAGCCGTCGAACTCGCCGGCGCGGCCGAGGACGGCACCGCGAGCACCGGCACCTCGGACAACCCGTACACCGACGCCTCCGGCAGCGCCGTGCTGTTCACCTCCGAGGACGGCACCCTCGTCCCCGGCGACACCAACCACGTCCCGGACGTCTTCCTCCGCCGGCTCCTCACGCACTGACGCCGGACGGGCTGTTACGGGTGCTGACCAGGCGGGTTCCGGAATCCGCCGGTGAAGGCCCAGATCACCGGTCATCCCGGCCGCGAAAAGCATGATCCGGCGGGGAGGAACAACGGCAACACCCATAACAGCCCCCGGGCGAAAACCGTGCCGCCCGGCGTCGCCAGCACATAATCACCACATACTTACCCCGAATTGTAAGGCCACTGTCAAGGCACCAAGGTGCGCCAGGCCGCAGTGACTTCAGGACACTGTCGAGGATTCTGTTTTCATCACCCCTCGGGCGACGGATGCTTGTACGTACAGTCTCCGTTCTTTTGGCACTGCCGTGTTATCCGCAGGCCAGTCCACGGAGCGTGCAGCAGGACGTGCTGCTCCAGGCGACGACTCGTGAGGTCGATCGTGACAATGAGAAAAGCCTCAGGAAGTCGATAGCCGTAGCTGTGGAGACGGCACCCAATCCAACCGTCCAAGGAATAGTCCGAGACGGAACGAGGGTAAAAGTGAAGGCCCTTCTCTACCACTTCCACGGAATCGATGACTTCGATTTCTCGACCATCTCGCCCGAGGACCTCCCCGAGGTCCAGAAGGCTGCGGAATCCCGTGAGTACGGAATTCTGCCGACCGTCTACCTGCGGCGGGAGAATCTCCCCCGCCTGGTGGAGGTCCTCCAGGAGTACCACCGGCTCGAACAGGCGAACGCAGTTCCCAACATCGCCGGTTTCGCGATCGAGGGCCCGCTGCTCGGGCCGCAGGGAGGGATACCGCGGGCCGGACGGTGGTTCCCGTCGGCGAAGGAGTGGGACGTCATCGCGTCCCTCGGCCCGCTCGGCCTGCGCTACATCGTGATGGCGCCCGACGCCATGGCCCTGGACGAGCGCATCGACGCCGGTCCCACCTTCGCCGACCTGCTCACCAGCTTCTACGAGCAGGGGCTCCGGATCGCCGTGGGGCACTTCCACCGAGAGGCGCCCGAGCGCAGCGCCGTCCGACTGCGGGAAGTGCTCGAATTCCTGCACAGCCGCTACGACTCCTCCCCGTACCTGGTCCTGACCGACCATCTGTACAACGACACCCCGCGGAACTTCACGCATTCCTGGCGCACGCCGCAGGAGCGGGTCAACCGCGAAGTCGAACTGCGGCGGGTGCTCGATCCCGACTGGAACGAGACCGACCTCCGGGAACTGCTCGGCCCTGTTCCAGCCGAAATGCTGCGCTCCGCACGCGAGTCCCTCCTGTACCCGTGCATCAACTTCGACGGGTACCACGTCGACCTCGAAATCTGCCGGCGCACCGTCGAATACCTGGGCGTGGACCGCCTCATCGCGCTGACCGACCACACCGAGGTCGCCACGATGGCTCAGGAGCCGCTTTCCCGGAGTGACCACAATCCGCTGTGGCTGCGTGACGACGGGGCCGTGGCAGCGGGGTCGAGCGGTTATGAGCAGCAGCGGCAGAACATTCTCTCCATCGGATTCGATGACACGGCGGTTCACCGCATGTTCGTCGACAACCCCGTGACGGCGATCGGATACCGCATCAAGAAGGGCGCCGCGTAAGGGCCTGGAGGGCCGAAAGTCAGGAAGACATCGGGAGAGGAACTCACGGCCACTCGGGCGTCGCGCCCCGGCCACTTCCCCGACCGTGTCGTGCGGGCCGGGGACACGGCCGCCGCCACCGCGGCGATCCCGGTCGTGTCCCCGGCAGCCGACGGCCCGCGCATCCTCCAGGACGACGTCCGGCTGCGGTGCGGCTACGCGGATCCGCCGGCGTGATCCGCCGGCGTGATCCGGCGGATCCGGATGTGAACCACATTGGCGAACCACGAGAGGAGACCAAGGCATGAGCAAGGTTGTCGTCACGGGTGGCGGCGGGTTCATCGGCTCGCACATCGTCGACCGGTTGTGTGCACAGGGACACCGCGTCCTGGTGGTGGACGACTTCTCCACCGGCGATCGGGCCAATCTCGCCGAGAGCGAGGCCCGTTGGCCCGAGTTGAGCGTTCTCACGGCCGACGTGGTCGACGAGTCCACCGCGGCCGCGGTGGAGGCCTTCGCGCCCGAGGTGCTGCTGCTGCTGGCCGCACAGTTCAGCGTGAAGGTGTCGATGCGGGATCCCCTGCTGGACGCCCAGGTCAACGTCATCGGCCTGGTCCGGATGCTCGAAGCGGCGCGGCGCAGCCGGAGCCGCAAGGTCGTGTTCGCCTCCAGCGGCGGGACGATCTACGGGCCCGCCGGTGAGGACGGGGTGCCCATCAAGGAGTCCGCGGGCCGGGTGCCCAGTTCCTTCTACGGGCTGACCAAGTCCGTCGCCGTCGACTACCTGCGCCTCTACCACGAGACCTACGGCCTGGACTACGTCGCGCTCGCCCTCGGCAACGTCTTCGGCCCCCGCCAGACCCCGTTCGGTGAGGCGGGAGTCGTCTCCATCTTCGCGCAGCGCATGCTCTCCGGGCAGACCTGCGTCATCAACGGGGACGGCCTGCAGACCCGCGACTACGTGCATGTGAGCGACGTGGCCGATGCGTTCGTGCGGGCCATGGACCAGGGGCACGGTCTGATCAACATCGGTAAGGGCCAGGAGAGTTCGGTCCTGGACATCCATCAGGCGGTCGAGAAGCGGACCGGCCGTTCGCTGCCGCCCCGCTTCGGGCCGCCGCTGGCGGGAGAAGTGCGCAGGGGGTGCCTGGATCCCTCCCGCGCCCAGGCCCAGCTGGGCTGGACCGCCGGGACGACGCTGGAGGACGGGGTCGACTCCGTCGTGTCCTGGCTGACCGCACGCCCCCTCCAGAAGACGGACTCCGCCGAGGCGGGGCAGACCGGATGAGGCTGGCGGGGATGATCCTGGCAGCCGGGCGCGGCAGCCGGATGGGAGCACTCACCGCCCGGACGCCCAAGCCGCTCCTGCCCCTGGCGGGCAAGCCGCTGCTGGGACACCTGCTGGACCGGTGTGCCGAGACCGACGTCACGGACGTCTACCTCAATCTGCACTACCAGGCCGAGCAGGTCCTTCGCTTCCTCGACGGCACCACGGTGAAGGTGCCCGTCCACGCCCGGACCGAGCCCCGCCTCACCGGGCCCGCCGGGGCGCTGCGGCTGTTCCACGAGGAACTGGCCGCCTTCGACGCCGTGCTCGTCACCTCCTGCGACGTCATCATGGGCGAGCCGCTCCAACGGCTCGTCGACGCGCACACGCGCGGAGGGTACGCCCTGACGTTCGCCTGTACGCGGATCCGGCAGGCCCGCCGCTACGGCGTGCTGGACATCGACCCCGGTGGTCGGATCCGCGGCGCCCGGGAGAAGCCCGACGTCCCCGACGACGAGACGCACTGGATCAGCGCCGGGGTCTACTGCCTGGACCCCCGCGTCATCGCGCACATCCCCGAGGACGTCGTCTACGACTACGCCAGGGAACTCGCCCCCGCGCTGATGGCCGCCGGCGAACGCGTGGGGGCGCACCGGCTCACCGGCTACTGGCGGGACGTGGGCACTCCCGATTCGCTGCGCGAGGCCGGCGAGGACGCCGGCCGTGGGCTCATTCCCTGGCTCACCGAAAGGGCGGACCGATGAAAGTCCTGATGCTGACCTCCAGTTACGAACCCCTGCACGGCGGGGCCGAGACCTATGCCCGGCTGTTGTGCGAAGGGCTGGTGGCCGACGGCCACGACGTCGTCATCGCGACCGACGGGTCGTGGCTGGACCACCTGCCCGGGGACCGCGAGGAGGACGCGGGGCGGGTCGTGCGGCTGCGCGACTTCGCGGACCGCGTGGACGCGCGGGACAAGGTGAGATGGCGGCAGATGCAGTACTCCGTCCTCGACGAACTCGGGGCCGTGCTCCAGGGCGAGAGCTTCGACGTCGTCCACGCCAACAGCCATGAGACGCTGATCCTCGCGAGCATCGTGGCGCTCGAAACGGACGCCGCACTGGTGTGCTCCCTGCACGAGCAGAACCCCGACCTGGAGCGGTTCGGCCGTGGCCGGTGCCGCCTGTCGTACCAGACCCTCCCCGTCGACATGCACTTCGTCCCCAGCCGCTTCTTCGCCGAGCGCGCCGCCCGCTTCGGCGCCCCAGCCGACCGCATCAGGCTCGTCCACAACGGCGTTCCCGACGCCCCGCCGGACGACGTGGCCCGGAACCTGCGCTCCGCGCTGCGCGCCGAACTCGGCGTCGCCCCCGACCAGCGGCTGGTCGTCCTCCCGGGCCGGATGTCCGCCCGCAAGGCCCAGCTCGACCTGGCCGCGGCACTGCCCCTGGTCGCGGCGGAGCTGCCCGAGGTGCGGGTGCTCCTGTCGGGGAGGGTCTCGGACTACGCGTACGAGAAGAGCGTGTGGGACCGGCTCGAACGCGGCGGTGTGGCAGAACTGGTCACTCTCCGCCAGGACTTCGGGGCCGAGACGATGCCCGCCGTCTACGCTGCGGCGGATCTGGTGGTCCAGCCCTCCCTGGCGGAGGGACTTCCGTTCAGCGTGGTCGAGGCGATGCGCGCCGGCAAGCCCGTCGTCGGCACCCGCGTCATCGGCATCAGCGACGTCATCACCGACGGCGTCGACGGCCTGCTCGTGCCGGCGGCCGACCCGCCCGCGCTGGCCGAAGGGATACTGCGGGTGCTCACCGACGAGGCGTTGGCCGCCGAGCTCGCGGCCAACGCGTACACCACGGCGGAACGGGAGTTCAGCAGCCGCAGGATGGTCGCGGACACCCTGGACGGCTACCGGGTGGCCATGGCGCGTCGCCGGCAGTCGGCGTCCGCGGCCCCGACCTCGTGAAGGGGTGACCGTGTCCGACTACGCGCGACTGGTCAAGGCCTACGACATCCGCGGGGAAGTCCCCGCCGAACTCGACGGCGAGGTCGCGGAACGCATCGGCGGCCTGTTCATCCGCTTCACCAACGCCCCGCAGGTGGTGGTGGCCAGAGACATGCGCCCTTCCTCGGCCATGCTGGTGCGGGCGTTCAGCGACGGCGCCCGCCGGGCCGGTGCCGACGTCATCGACGCCGGGCTCGGCTCCACCGACTACCTCTACTACGCCAGTGGATCGCTCGGACTTCCCGGCGCCATGATCACCGCCAGCCACAACCCCGCGAAGGACAACGGCATCAAGCTGTGCCTGAGCGGCGCGGCCCCCCTGGGGGAGAACACGGGCCTCGGCCGGATCCGCGATTGGCTCGTCGCGGGGG
This sequence comes from Kitasatospora sp. NPDC088264, assembly GCF_040685715.1. Classification (NCBI taxonomy): domain Bacteria; kingdom Bacillati; phylum Actinomycetota; class Actinomycetes; order Kitasatosporales; family Streptomycetaceae; genus Kitasatospora; species Kitasatospora sp. NPDC088264. The sequence goes on along the minus strand of NZ_JBFBIR010000037.1, from coordinate 60,572 downwards.
AACGCGCCGCACCCGCCGCGTCCCGCGGCACCCGTACGGAAAGACCACTCCTCAAGGAGTACGCGGCACACCTGCGGCAGCTCGTCGACCTCACCGGGATCCGGCCCCTCAGGGTCGTCGCCGACGCGGGCAACGGCATGGCCGGCCTGACCGCCCCGGAGGTCTTCGCGGGCCTGTCCGTCGACCTCGTCCCGCTCTACTTCGAACTCGACGGCACGTTCCCCCACCACGAGGCCAACCCCATCGACCCCAGGAACCTCGTCGACCTCCAGGCCGAGGTCCGCAGGCAGGGGGCCGACATCGGACTCGCCTTCGACGGTGACGCCGACCGCTGCTTCTTCGTCGACGAAGGCGGTCAGCCGGTCTCGCCGTCCGCCGTCATCAGCCTGATCGCAGGCCGGGAGCTGGCACGGCACCCCGGCTCGGCCATCGTGTACAACCTGATCACCGCGGAGGCCACGGTGCGGAGCATCCGCCGCCACGGCGGACGCCCCTTCCGGTCCCGCGTGGGGCACTCCCACGTCAAGGCGCTCATGGCGCAGCACAACGCCGTGTTCGGCGGAGAGCACTCCGGGCACTACTTCTTCAGGGACTTCTGGCGTGCCGACAGCGGCATGCTCGCCGCGCTCCACGTGTTGGCCGCCCTCGGCGGACAGGACCGGCCGCTGTCCGCCGTGATCGCCGCGCACAGTCGCTTCGCGCTGTCCGGTGAACTCAACTGCGTCGTCGCCGACGTCCCGGCCACGATCCGGGAGGTGGAGGAGCGCTACCGGCACCGGGCCGGGGTGACCACGGACCGGCTCGACGGTCTGACGGTCGGCCTGCCGGGCGGAAGTCGTTTCAACCTGCGCCCCTCGAACACCGAACCGGTCCTTCGGGTCAACGTGGAGGCGCACGACCAGGAGACCATGGAGCACCTCCGGGACGAGGTCCTCGCGTTGATCCGACCATAAGACGTTTCTGACGGTGCGTCGGGGCGTGCTCAGGTTGCGGCCGGTCGGCCGGTGACGCCGGTAGTCTGCTCCCGGATTGCGAAGCGGGTGATCATCTCGGCTCGGTGCCCGGGGGCGGGGCGGTCATCGGCGTGGGCGGCGGATTCCCGGCGGCCTGACCCGGCCTCGCCCCACCCCTGCCTACGGCACTTCGAAGAAGGGCATCCCATGGGCTTGGCCCCGTCCTATGACCATGTCGACGGCGGCGCAGGGGTCTCGCCATGACGGCGCCCGTCCCCCCGGGCACCGCGCGGCTGTTGACCGTGGGCGTCGCCTCCGTCGGAGGGCTGCTGTTCGGCTACGGAATCGGGGTGATCGCCGGAGTCCTGCGGCTGGTCGCCACCACCTTCGCCCTGTCGTCGTGGCAGCAGGGGGCGGTCGTGTCGGCCGCCCTCCTCGGCGCGGCGCTCACCGCCCTCACCAGCGGGCGGCTGGCGGACAGGTTCGGGCGCCGACCGGTCATCGGCGCCGCCGCGGCCGTGTACGCCCTCGGAACGGCGGCTTCGGCGGCGGCCTCGGGCTCCACCGCGCTCCTCACCGGGCGGTTCCTCGTCGGACTCGCCCTGGGGGCCGTCTCGTTCGCGGTCCCGCTGTACATCTCCGAGATCTCTCCGCCCGCCCGACGCGGCGCGCTCGTCACACTGAACCAACTCATGATCACGATCGGGCTCCTGCTGTCCTACGTGGTGGCCTATCTCCTGGAACCCGCGGGGGCCTGGCGCTGGATGCTCGCTCTCGGGCTCCTGCCCGCGTGCGTGCTGATGGCCGGCATGTGCCTGGTGCCCGAGTCGCCGGACTGGCTGCACTCCAGGGGAGACACCGCCCGGGCGGCGAGCGCCGCCCGGCGCCTGTCCCCGCCCGCCCCGGGCGGCACAGCCGCCCGCCCCGGTGGCCGCCCCGCGACGGCGACCGCCGCACGGCCCACCGCCGGCCCCGCGACCGCAACCGTCGCACGGCCCACCGCCGCCCCCGCTGCGAGCCTCCGGCAGGCCTGCGCGCTGGCCGGTCCCCGCTGGGTCGCGCTGGGACTGGCGATCGCCGTCCTGGTCCATCTGACCGGTCTGAACACCGCGATCTACTACGTGCCGACCATCCTGGGCGGAAGCGGCATGACCGCTGCCGGAGGCATCCGGGGAGCTGTCCTGGTCGGACTGTGCAACGTGGCCGCCACCGTCGTCACCATCGCCCTGCTCGACCGGGTCGGCCGCCGGAAGACGATGATCGGAGGGCTGCTGGTCATGGCGGTCGCGGCCGTCGGCATCGCGGTGGCACAGCCGCTCGGGCACACGGGGGCGCCGACCGCAGCGCTGCTGTGTGTCTTCATCATGGCGGGAGCGGTGGGCCCTGCTGCCGTCTTCTGGGTCTACATCGCCGAGATCTACCCGGCGGGTGCCCGCGGAGTCCTGATGAGTCTGGCCACCGCGGCCCACTGGGGAACCGACTTCGTCGTGGCGACCACGTTCCTCCCCCTCGTGCAGGAGCTGTCGCTCGGCGGGGCGTTCGGTGTGTACGCGGCGATCAGCGCGGCGTCCGCCCTGGCCCTGGCCCGCTGGATGCCCGAAACCCGTGGCCGTCTGCTGCTGTGAACGGGACCGGGCGCGAGGCTCCTGCGCTCGCGCCCGGGCTGGGCTTCACCCGCCGCCACCTGACGATGCGCCAGAATTGCCGTCAGCCGAGCAATCAGCCGCGCGTCCCCGAAGGTAGGCATCATGACCCGCTACAGCGTCGACCCGAACCGGCACGAGCTCATCGCCACCTGGGGAACCGGCGAAGGCGACCTCGCCACCCGGATCACCGCCCTCCCGGCCGACGCGGCCGGCGCCACGCTCCTGCGCCTGGCCGGCGCGCTGACCCGCCTGTCGGAGGCGGCCTGGCGCACCTACACCCACCCCGCCAGCGCCGCCGGCTCCCTCGAACCCGACACCGAAGGCTGGCGCCGCGAGCAGGAACGCGACACCTTCAGCGAGGTCGCCGAAGCCGTGGCCGCGCCGAACCTGCCTCATGGCGGCCTGCTCACCGTCTCCTACAGTCCCCTGCTGGAATCCGCCCACCAGGCCGGCCGCGCCCTGCACGCCCTCGACGAAGCCGAGTTGACGAAGGCCGTCCTCGCCGAGACCGTCACCGAACTCACCGCCGTCGAGAGCGCCGAACTCGGCAACCTCACCGGCCGCGCCCAGCAGGCCGTCCTGCTCAGCCGCGAGGACGCCTCCCCCGTCCAGGTCGCCGCCGCCGACCACCTGCTGGAGCAGAACCCCTTCGGCTCCCTCGCCCTCTTCTCCGACGTCGACCCGACCGCCGCCGCCGTCGCGGCCGCGCACTGGCTCGCCGCCGCGGCCGAGGTCGCCGCCGGCGCCTCCGGCCACGACGCCACCGCCGTCCTGCTCGAAGCCGACAGCATCGAGGACCTCCCGCACCAGACCCCCACCCTCGTCCTCGAACTCCTCGACGCCGGCCACACCCCCCACGACGCCGTCACCGGCCTCGTCCGCCACGCCCTCCACATCGCCGACGGCCTCCTCCCCGACCCCGCCGGCCTGCGCGAACAACTCGAAGACCTCGACGGGGCCCTCGACGACTACACCGAGGACTACACCGACGACGAGGAGACCGACCCGGAGGACACCGGCCTGCGCCTCACCCCCCTCGACCCCAGGCGCCCCGCCCGCGACCTCCTCGAAGACCTCCTCGCCGGCATCCACGGCTGCTGGGTCCTCCACACCGAGTACGACGACCTCGACGAAGAGCACCTCGGCACCGATGACGCAGGCTTGGCCGACGCGGGCCCGGACGACGCGGACCTGGACGACGAACGGGCCGAACAGCACCGGCACCACAGCCGCGAGAACTTCGCCCGTCTCGTCCGCGAAACCGCCGCCCGCCACCGCGACCGGCTCCTCTGACCGCACCTCACCGCCCCGCCGGGGACGGCGGGCGACCGCCCGAGTCGTGCGGCCGGCTCCGCCGCCCCCGCCCCCCGCTCCCCGCCCCTCGAGCAGCGGGGAGCGGGGGCAGGGGCGACCCCGACGGTGCGGTCAGCCTCTGCGCAGGCCGCCGTCGCCGCTCTGCTTGCGCGCCTGCTGCGGGTCGTAACCGGGGAAGGGGCGTTCGAAGAGCCAGTTGTAGAGCAGCTCCCGGCAGATCTCCGGCTGGTACGCCGGCACCTGGTGTCCGGAGTCGGGCACGCTGACCTGCGTCAGGTTGCCGTGGCGGCGGACGAATCCCTTCGGGTTCCCCTGGGCCTGCGTCCAGACCAGTCGGGGAGCGTTGCGCCACTCCGCCTGCTCGCCCTCTCGTGTCATGAGGTCGTCCAGGATCTCCTCGGTGCTCCGGTACCCGCAGGCGGCGTCGAAGTTCCCGGTGTAGAGCAGGGTCCGGTATCCCCTTTCGATGATCTGGGCGTACTGCCCGGTGCAGTCCGCCATGTTGTCCCGCACCAGCGCTTCCGCCACCGGACCCTCGTTGTCGGCGCACTGCCAGGTGACGTTCGGCGGGACGTGCAGGGCCTCCTTCACGTCCGCGCTGTTCAGATAGGTACGCAGCGCCCCCATCGACAGGTCGTCCCAGCGCCGCACGTCGTAGACGTCGAAGTTCCCGCCGTAGGCCAGGGTCGTGGCCACCAGGTCGTTGCCGAGTTCGGTGGCCCCCTCCTGGTCTCCCGCGTCGAGGGTGCTCTTGAAGTCCTGGTAGGACTTCTCCAGGGCTTCCTTCTGGCTGATGCCGAGGAAGCCGGCCGCGTAGGCGTAGTCGATCAGGACGCGCAGTGACAGCTCGGGCTTGATCCAGCCGTTGCCGACGGCGATGCCCTGCAAGTTGATGCGCCCGCCCGCGTTCTCCGTGTTCCGCGCGTCGATCTCCAGCGCGATCGCCGGCACGTACTTGCCGGCGTAGCTCTCGCCGCAGACGTACAGCGGGCACTGCGCGTACTCCGGGTGCGCGTCGAGGAACCCCTGGAGGGCGTCGCAGAACATCCGGCCGAGGGCCTCCTCGTCCCGGACGTACTCCAGGGCGTCGTCGGCGTAGCTGTACCCGGTGCCGATGGGCTGGTCCCAGAAGACGACGTGCGCTTCCTGGTTCCAGCTGTGGGGCGAGACCGACACCGTTCCGGCGGCGTCGTCGCCGATGGACAGCGGTCCGTTCTCCAGGAACAGCCCGAGCAGCGAGGAGGCGCCGGGGCCGCCGTTGAGCCAGATCAGCAGGGGCGTCCGGCTGATCAGCTCCTGCTGGTCGTGGACGGCGACGTGGGGGTTGCAGGTCTGGCTCTCGAAGAACCAGTAGAACAGGTGGTTCTTCTTCTGCGGGTGCCGGTGCTCGGTGCTGTCGAGGTGCACGTGTCCGGCGTACGAGCGGACCTTCTTGGTGTCCTCGGTGTGGAAGTCGATGCGCAGGGTGTTGGGGATGTTCGCCGGAATCGAGGTGACGAGGTCTGAGGGCATGGTTTCACCGTCCGTTCGGCAGCGGGCTCAGGGAGCCAGGGGGCGGCGGCGCCGGGACGGCGTGTGGTAGAGGCCGGTGAACAGCCCTTCGGTCCGTTCCACCTGCTCCAGGACGCCGATGCGCTGGCCCTGGAGCAGTTGCAGCGCGGGGAAGCGGTTCTTCTCGAACAGCAGGATGTTCAGCGAGCCGCCGTACATGAAGTTCCCGACGCGCTCGCCCTTGTCCACCTTGACCGGCTCGTCGAGCGAACCCCGGAACTTCTCCTCGAAGTTGACGGAGGCGATCGAGTTGAGACCGACGATCACCTGCCCGACGTACCCCTCGCCGGCCTTGCGTCCGTTGGCGTCCAGGTAGTCCGTGCGGTAGACGAGGTATCCCCGGCGGAAGTCGTCGAACATCTCGTAGTCGTAGCCGTAGCCGACGTTCCCCTTGTTGAGCAGTTCGGGGAAGTCCCGCATCCCGTAGTAGACACCGGGGACGAGGTCGCGGGCCTCGACCACTTCGCCCGCCACCGGGGTGTGGTACCAGTGGTAGCCGTCGGGCATCAGGATGCACGACACCGCCGTGCCGCCGATGAACCTCTGGGCGTAGTCGGAGTCGTCGAGCAGCTGCCTGACGTTCATGGTCACCGTCTTGACCGGGATCGGCGTGTTCTCGGTCAGGTCGTCGACGATCATGTTGATGACGCAGTCGGCCGGGGCGACCACCACGCTCTTGTCGGTCCTGGCGTCGATCGGCCGCCGCGACGGGTCCTTGAGTTCCCGGGCGAAGAACTCGTTGAAGTTCTTCCAGCCACCCTCGGGCTCCTGGAAGTCCTCCATGTGCCGGCCGAGTTGGTCGCGCCACTTCTTGATGAGCACCTTCGACTCCGGCGAGTCCATCTGCAGGCCTTGCAGGTGCGTGAAGTCCGCGAGGATCTTGCGCCCCGAGCCGCTGGTCACGAAGACCATGCCGTAGTCGTTCTCGTAGTTGATCCAGCTGAACTTCTCGATGTAGTCCAGCCCTTCGTGGAGCCCGGGCTGCGAGTTGTACCACTCCGTCAGGAAGGTACACAGGAAGTCGACGTTCTGGTCCTTCCAGTCGCACTGCACCCGCTCCGGGGTGTCGGCCGGGTACGGCACCACGTGCTTGACCGTGGCGTCGTACATGGTCCTGAAGCCCTCGTGGTCCTCCTGGTACCACCGTCTGACCTTCGCGAGCAGCTCGTCCAGGTCGTTCGAGTACGGCTCTTCTTGGTTCGCCATTGCGTTGTCTCCTTCTGATGGAAGTGTCGGCCCCGGCCCTTCCGGGCGATGCGGGCCGGTCAGGAACCGGTGGGGGTGACGTTGCACCGCTCTGCCGGGAGTTCGCTGAGGTAGCCCTTGGCGATGAGGTTGTTGACCTTGTAGCCGCCCTCGAGCCCTGCGGGCGCGAGGTCCGGGTCGAGCCACTCCTGCTCGTCGTTCGGGATGGCCGCCGGCCCGAATCTCTCCTGGGAGCAGTAATACTTTCCAGCCATCGGCGAATCGGTGACGTCGGGCGGCGGCGGGCAGTCGTCGGGAACGGCCGCCGCGGCCCGCACGGGCTGCGCGTTCACCGGCTGCGCGTTCACCGACTGTGCGGCAGCGGCGCCGCCTGCGGCGGTCAGTCCGGTGATCGGGAGGGCGCAGGCCAGGGAGGCGGCGAACATCGTTCGCACACGCATGCAGTACTCCGGTTTCGTGGGGAGGGAACAGAGGGGGCGCCACGGCGGGGAAGGGGGAACAGTCACACGACACAGGCCGCGAGGGGGACGACACACAACAGCCGCCCACACCGCGCGCGATGGCCGGCGGCGGTAGGACGGAACGTCAACTACGGGTGCTTTCCTCGGAATCCGGCGGTTTCGCCCTCGTCCGCGTTCTCCTGACCTCTCCGCCGATTCCGGCGCCGCTTCGAAGTCCGCTACTCCGTACCCTCCCCGGAACCGGCCGATTCCCCGCTCAACCCGACCGGGCTACATCCGGGCGGACCGGCTCGGCCCGAACACCTACGGCCTTCCGGTCCCCTTCCTCGGCTTCCCCGGCGCCGGACGGTGCTCGGCGGTCCGCTCGCGCTGCGGCTGCGCCCGGCCCTCGCGCCGGCCTCCCCCGGGCGGCTGCTGCTGGTGCCGGCAGGCGCGGGCCCGGCGGGTCGCCCGGCCGCCGCCGACCGCTGGAATCGCTCCGTGCCGTCCGGACGGCCCAGCACCGCTCGTGGTCCGGGCGTGCAGAACAAAGCATGGAGAGCACGAACCGGGCGGCTGCGGGCTTGCACGTGCCCACCGACGGCCGAGCGGATGACGGGATGACCGGAGGGTTGTGCGTGATGCGTACGCTGTACACCAGCCAGGGCGGCGGCCCCCGGCTGCCGCGAAGAGTGGGCGCCCTGGCCGCGGCGGCAGGAACGGCCGTCCTCCTCGTGGCGTCGTGCTCATCCGGGAGCTCGTCCGGGCCCGCGACGCCGACGAACGCGGCGGGGGCGACGCTGTCGGAGGCGCCCAACCCGTCGAGCTTCTCCGGGGAGCCGCCCTCCGCCTTCGCCTCCGCGCTGGAGTCGGCCTCGGCCGCGGCGTCCGCGCGCTCGGCCTCGGCGGCGGCCGCCGCCTCGGCGTTCGAGGCATCGGCGGACGCGCAGGCCGCGCAGAACCGGGCGAAGGCGACCGAGGTGCTCAAGACCGTGGAGGGCCCCGGCAACGCCACCTCCGACATCACCCTGACCGGCGTGCCGCGATCCACCACCGGCGGCCTCCACGCCGCCGTCGTGACCATCGTCAACAGCACCCGCGAGGCCGCGTCCTACGCGGTCCAGGTGGACTTCACCGATGCGTCGGGCCACGCCGTCGACTCGGCGATCGTCGGCGCCGAGAACCTGGCCCCGGGCGGGAAGGCCAGTCCGATCGCCTTCAGCCGCCAGCCGGCCGACCTGGCCCTGGTCCCGGTCGTGGTGAAGGCCCAGCGCTACTGAGCCCAGCGCTACCGGGCACACCCCGGCCGGGCAACGCCCGACGTCCCGCCGGCTTCCCGTGCACCGGTGCACGGGAAGCCGGCGGGACGTCAGCAGGACGCCAGCAGGACGTCAGCGGGTGATCAACGACCCTGGAGGGACTTCACGTTGTCGCCGAAGCTCCATCCCTTCGAGCCGTCCCAGTTGAGCGACCACGTCATGAGCCCCTTCAGCGAACCGCCGAACGCGTTCCACGACTGGCCGACCAGGCCCGGGTCCATGTAGCCGCCGCCCGCGCCGGGCTGGGCCGGCAGGCCGGGCACCTGCTTGTCGTAGGGCACCTTGACGGTGGTGCCCTGGATGGTCAGGCCGTTGTTCAGGCAGGTGGTCTGCGCGGTGAAGCCCTGCACGGTGCCGGCCTGGTAGGAGTCGCCGGAGCAGCCGTACATGCTGCCGTTGTAGTACTGCATGTTCAGCCACCACAGTTGCCCGTTGTCGGCGTACTTCTTGACGATCGGCAGGTAGGCGCCCCAGATCGAGCCGTAGGTGACGCTCCCGCCGGTCACGTACGCGGTTTCGGGGGCCATCGTCAGGCCGAAGCCCGCGGGCATCTGCGCCAGCACGCCGTCGATGATGCGCATCAGGTTGGCCTGGGAGGCGGACAGCGTGCCGATGCTGCCGCTTCCGGACAGGCCGGTCTCGATGTCGATGTCGATCCCGTCGAAGTTGTACTTCTTGAGGATCGGGACGACGGTCGCCACGAACCGGTCGGCGACGGTGCTGGAGCTCAGGTCGATGCCTGCGGCGGCACCGCCGATCGACATCAGGATCGTCGCCCCGGCCGCCTTGGCCTGGCACATCTCGGCGGGGGTCGAGACCTTGACGTTGGCGTCCATGCCGTCCTGCCACTGGACGGTGCCGTCCGAGAGGATCACCGGGAAGGCGGCGTTGATGACGTTGTAGCCGTGTGCGGCGATCCGGCTGTCCGTGATGGGGACCCAGCCCATGCCGGGGTGGACGCCGTTCGCGGCGCCGTCCCAGTTCTCCCAGTATCCCTGGAGGACCTTGCCCGACGGCTTGGGCTTCGTGGGGCACGTGTCACCCGGCGCCGGGGTGGTCGGCGGCGGGGTGGTGGGCGGAGGAGTCGTGGGCGGCGGAGTGGTCGGCGGAGGGGTCGTCGGCGGCGGGGTGGTGGGCGGTGGAGTCGTGGGCGGAGGGGTCGTCGGCGTGGGGCTGCTGCCGCCGGGGCCGGTGAGCGACACGTCGTCCGCGTAGTACGCGGGCTGCCCGTACCAGCCGTGCAGGTAGACGGTCACCGAGGTGGTGTTCGGCCCCGTGGTGAAGCCGACGCTGAGCTGGCTGTACGCCGCACTGCTCGGCGTCCAGGTGGACGGGTCGCTGCCGGCGCCGGTGCCGGTGGCGCCCAGGTAGACGTAGCTGCCCTGGACGTAGGCGCTCAGCGTGTACTGGGAGTTGGGCTGCACGCTGACGGTCTGGCTGCACTGGGCGCTGTCCGGGCCGGTCGGCGTGGCCTTGAGCGCGGCGGCCCCGGAGTGGACCGGACTGCTGACGACCGCGCCGGAGCCGCCGGAGCAGGTCCAGCCGGAGAGTCCGCTCTCGAAGCCGGGGTTGGCCACCAGGTTGGGGGTGGCGGCCCCGGCCGTGACGGAGCCGGCCGCGGCGACGCCGGCACCGATGACGGCGACGGCGCTCACCCCGGCGAGGGAGCGCCGCAGGACGCTCGGCCCGTGCTGGGCACGGCTGGTCCGGTTCACCTGCGCCGTGCGTTCCACGCCCGCCCGCGGCTGCGGGCGAGGGGTCCGGAGCGGCTCGCTCCCGGCCGGGTCGCCTTCGGGGCGGCCGGGATCCGGACAGGGTCGGACATCGCCCGACGGACGTGGAGTACGCGACCTTCGACGGAACATGCTGCGTTCCCTTCCCGCCGAACGTCATGGACATGACCGACGCGTGGGGGCGCGACGCCCGGCTGTGGGTGAGGTGGGGACATGTGGGGCTGTGCCGGACCGGATCGTAGGAGGGGCGGCGCAGCTCGTCAATAGGTCTGGACCAATCGCGAGGCGCGGCCCGGTCGACCGGGCAGGGGCCCGGGCGCGGCCGACGGGCCGTCCGGATCGGACGGCCCGTCGGTTCGCTACGGGGCGGTCACCGGGCCAGGCCCTCCGGGCTCCGCCAGCTCACCAGGCGGGCGCCGTCCGGCGGGAGGTCCACGACCTCGTTCCCGAAGACCCGATTGATCGAGCTGCCCCCGTTCAGCGAGATGTCGGCGCCGTAGACGTGCAGGGAGACCGCGCGACCTGTGCCGCCGTTCGACACCCGGTGGATGTCCTCGTCGGGCGGTACGAGGAACTGCACCCGGCCGGGAGAGCAGGTGGTCCGGCCGGACGGCACCAGCACCCGGCGGCCGGTCCTGGAGGGCCGCCACAGCCGGAACGCCTCGTCCACCTCGACGCCCTCCACCACACCTGACACGCACCAGGCGACATGGTCGTGGATCGGAGTGGACTGCCCGGGCAGCCAGGTCAGGGCCACCACGGAGTGCGTCCGTCCGGCGTGCAGCAACCGCTGCGAGTAGCCGTCGGTGCCACCGGCGCACAGGTCGTCGGGCACGATCAGCCCGGACCGCAGGTACTTGCGCAGGGTGTCCGCGGTGAGCTGCGCGGTCAGCACGTCCGCGGCGGCGTAGCGCGCGAGGTCGGAGAGGAACTCGTCGAGGTTGGAGCGCGGTTCCACGGTCTACCGCCCCACCCCGGTGAGCGCGCGCAGCGGCACCGGTGCGGCGATGACGCGGGTCACCGCCACCAGGGCGACGAACAGGCCGATGGTTGTGCCACCGCGCGACGACGCGGCTTGGTCGATCATGGGAATCCTTTTGAGCGGTGCGGAACTTGCCGAAGGCCCGACCGTAGGAATCCATGGCAGACAAGTGATCAACGCGCGGTCGGCGGCGTCGGCGCCGGCCCGCATTCACCTCAGCTGCATTTCGGCCAACTGTGCGAAAGGTCTGTTCGCAGCCACGGCACCCCCTTAGAGTGGCGGCGATCCTCCACAAGTGGCCTTTTCTTCACGCCAGTTCACTGGATCTTCACATCAGTGCACCGGCCTCGGGACGTTCAGCGCAGTCTGTTCCCACCATCGAGCCGAAAGGGCCGGGTCCGTGACGCAGGCGTTCCAGTCCCCCGGCTTCGCCGCGCTGGCGGCCGACCGCGCGGTCGAGACGCGGCTCGTCGACGAGCGCTGGCAGGCGGTGGCCTGGGACCTGAGGACGGGCCGGCGCCGGGTGGTCACCGACCGGCCGGGGGGCGTCCATCTGAGCGAGATCGAGCCGGACGGCGACGCCATCTGGTGGTTCGACGCCGACAACGCCGGGGAGGGCCGGTGGTGGCGCGAGCCGTTCGCCGGTGGCGCGGGCGGCGAGGCGCTGCACGACGTGCCGCGCGGGCGGGCATACGGCGTCGCCTTCGACCGGACGGGCGCGCTCGCCGCGGTGGTCGTCGGTGTCGACGGCGCCTCGCACTGCTACGTCGGACCGCCCGCGGGCGAGGCCCGGCTGATCGGTTCGGCGCCGGGGTACCTGAGCCTGGCCGACCTGTCGCCGGACGGTCGGCTCCTCGCCCTCGGCGGGCGGCCCGACGGGGACGACTCAGTGGTCCTGTGGCCGACAGGCGCG
>NZ_JBFBIR010000037.1:0-48422 GCF_040685715.1 Kitasatospora sp. NPDC088264 | reverse complement strand
GGACGCGCAGGCGGACGCGCAGGCGGACGCGCAGGCGGACGCGCAGGCGGACGCGCAGGCGGACGCGCAGGCGGACGCGCAGGCGGACGCGCAGGCGGACGCGCAGGCGGACGGTCCGCTGCGGATCGCCGGAAACCGCCGACTACGGCTCTGGCCGATCGAGTTCAACCCGCTCGCGGGACTCGAACCGGAGCTGCTGCTGGTGGTCGAGGAGGACGAGCGGTACACCGTCGCGACCTGGCGGGCCGGCACGGGACTGCGCAGGTACCCGGGGCTGTCGTTCGACTCGCAGATATCGGCCGGCTGGTACCGGGGGCCGCGCGAGGTGCTGATCCAGCACGAGCGGGCCGGGCGGAGCCGGCTGCTCCTCGCCGACCTCGACCCGCCGGAGGGACAGGGGGCGACGCGGCAGCGGGTGACGCCGCAGGGAGCCGCACGGCAAGGACCGGCGGAACAGGCCCCGCCCGTCCGGGAGATCAGCACGCCCGGCGGCACGATCCACGACCTGTCCTGCGCTCCGGACGGCACCTTGCACTGCGTCTGGAGCCGGGAGTCGACACCGCCCCGCCCGCTGGTACTGCGCCCCGGCACGGAGGCTGCGCACCACCCCGGACAGGGCCTCGACCCGGACCGGGGCGACACCTCCCGCAGCCGGCGCTGGACGCCCCGGCCGTACGGGCGGATCCACAGCTTCGTCAGCACCCCGGTCGGCGAGGGCCCGTGGCCGACCCTCTTCCTGGTCCACGGCGGCCCCGCCACCCACGACCGCGACTCCTACGACCCGCGGGTGAACGCCCTGGTCGGCCGTGGCTACGCGGTGGTGCGCACCAACTACCGCGGCTCCACCGGCTACGGCGCCCGCTGGCAGCACGAGTACGGCCACCGGGTCGGGCTGGCGCAGATCGAGGACCTGGCCGCCGTCCGCACGGAGCTGGTCGCCGACGGTACGGCGCTCGCGGAGCGCACCGGCCTGTGCGGATTCTCGTGGGGCGGCTACCTGACCCTGCTGGCGATGGGCGCGCAGCCGGAGTTGTGGTCACTCGGCATGGCCGCTCAGCCGATCGCGGACTACCCCGCCGCCTACCGCACCACCACCCCCGCACTGCGCGCGCTCGATCGGCAGCTCTTCGGCGGGACCCCGGACGAGGTTCCCGAGCGCTACCGCGCGGCCGACCCGAGATCGTACGTGCACCAGGTCCGCTCGCCCGTCCTGCTGGTCGCCTCGCGGACCGACGAGCGGTGCCCGCCCGACCAGGTCGCCCGGTACGCCGCGGACCTGCGCCGGCTGGCGGTGCCGCACGAGCTGCTCTGGGTGGACGGCGGCCACTACAGCCGCCGGACCGCCGACCACCGATCGGTGCTGGCCACGATGGTCCGGTTCGCCGAGCACGCCTGGCCGGCACCGCTCCCCCTGCCACCCCGGGGCGACCGCCCCGAGGTACCCGCCGAACTGGTGGAAGGAGGTGAACATCCATGAAGCGACGCAGCATTCAGAACGACCCGATCAGCACCCCGGAGCGTGACCGGGGCGCCGTGGTGGTCCAGGCCTTCGCACTCGACATCACCAAGGCCGCGGTGGTCGCGCCTGCCCTCAAGGGGCAGCCGAAGCCGAAGCCGGAGACCAAGGGCAAGTGATTCTCCGTCGCTCCGGGGCGCCTGCGGTGCCCCGGAGCGACACCTCATCGACCGCCGGCGATCAACAGAAGTGGCCACCATGCGTATCGTCCTGCTGCACATGCCCTGGGGCGCGATCGACGTGCCGTCGCTGGCGCTCGGGATCATGCACACCGCCGCCGCACGCGCCGACCACCAGGTCGAAGTGCGGTACGCCAACCTGGACTTCGTGGACTGGGCCGCCGAGACCGCGGGTTTCGGCGTGGACGACTACCAGTACTTCTCCGAGAAGTCCTACTTCCAGGGCGCGGGCGACTGGGCGTTCGCCGGTGCGCTGTACGGTGACGACGGCCCGGCCCCCGGCGTCGAGGGCGACATCGAGGTCGACATCGACGACAGCGACGGCGAGTTCGCGGCCTACTTCGAGTACCTGGCCACCAGCGGTGCGAGCGAGCAGGAGATCGCACTGACCCGGGCCACCCGCGCGATCGCCCCCGCGTTCATCGCCCGACTGGTCGACGAACTCGCCGCCGACCCACCGGACCTGGTCGGCTTCACCACCACCTTCCAGCAGAACACGGCGAGCCTCGCCGCCGCGAGGCTGCTCAAGCAGCGGTGCCCGCAGGTGCGCACGGTGTTCGGCGGCGCGAACTGCGACGGTCCGCAGGGCGCCGCGCTGCACCGCAACTTCCCCTTCCTGGACTACGTGGTGCGCGGCGAGGGCGAGGCCGCCTTCCCGGCACTCCTGGAAGGCGGCGACCTCTCCGCCGTCCCCGGGCTGTGCTGGCGGGACGGCTCCGGGAAGTCGACGGCCAACGAGATGACGAGGCGTCCGCTGCCGCCAGCGGCGATCCTGGCGCCCCGCTACGACGGCTTCTACGAGCGGCTCGACGCCTCCGTCGCGGCCGGCTGGGTCGATCCCAAGCTGGTCGTCGAAGGCTCCCGGGGCTGCTGGTGGGGCGAGAAGCACCACTGCACCTTCTGCGGGCTCAACGGCTCCTCGATGGAGTTCCGCTCCAAGCCGCCGGCCGACTTCCTCACCGAGGTGCTCACGCTCGCCGAACGCCACCAGCTGTTGGACGTCTACGTGGTCGACAACATCCTGGACATGGGCTACTTCGACACCGTCCTGAAGTCGCTCGCCGAGCTCCCGGTGGATCTGCGGCTGCACTTCGAGATCAAGGCCAACCTGCGCCGCCACCAGTTCCAACTCCTCGGCGACTCGGGCGCGGCCCAGGTACAGCCCGGCATCGAGAGCCTGAGCACCCGGGTCCTGCGGATCATGGACAAGGGGGTGACGGGCTGCCAGAACGTCCGCGCGCTGCGGGACGCGCAGAGCGCCGGAGTGTCGGTGAGCTGGAACTACCTCTACGGCTTCCCGGGCGAGCAGCCGGCCGACTACGAGTCGGTGATCCGCCAACTGCCCGTGCTGCACCACCTGGACCCGCCGACCGGAGCGGGCCGGATCGCGATCGAGCGGTTCAGCCCGTACTTCGACCGCCCCGAGCTGGGCTTCGCGATCACCCGACCGGCCTTCCAGTACGGCGCGACCTACCGCCTGCCGGAGAGCGAACTGGCCGAACTGGCCTACGTGTTCAGCGCACCGCCGCGCGGGATCGGCGGCGACCTCGCGGAGCGGCTGAGCGCGGCGGTGGGCACCTGGATCGCGCGGTTCCCCGACAGCCGGCTCAGCTACCGGGACGCGGGCGGGCGGATCGCGCTCGTCAACACCCGCCCCGGGTACGACTGGCGGGTGGTCGAGCTGACCGATCCGGTGGAGCTCGCCGCCTTCCGGCTGCTGAACCAGCCCCGCTCGACCGCCGCGCTGGCCGCCAAGGTCCCCGGCGGCGCGGCGGCGGTCGAGCCGGTGCTGGAGCGCTTCACCGCGCTGGGCCTGCTGTTCCACGACGGGGACGGTTTCCTCCAGGTCGCCGTCGAGTCCGACAACCAGGTGCTGATGCGGATGCAGCACCGGCACGGCCCCGCCGCCGCCCGCCCTGGCGCCGAGGAGGTGCTCGATGCCGTCACGATCGGCTGAACGGACTGATGCCGGAAGGACCGATGCCGGAAGGACCGTTGCGGAAAGGACCATTGTGGGAAGGACCGATGCCGCCTCCTGGCGCGCGGCCGGCCCGGAGGTCGAGCTCTGGCTCGACTACGACCCCGACGCCCGGGAGTTGCCGGGCTTCGCGCTCGGCCACCGCACCCTGTCCGGCCCGGCGGAGGCGGAGGTCACCGAACTGCACCGCGCCGGGGTCCGCTGCCTGCGGCTGACCGAGCCGGTGCGGCTCTGCGCGGACGCGCCGGCGGCCTCCGCGCGGGCGCTGATGCTGCTGCGCGAGGCGACCGGGCAGGGGCTGGCCGTGCTCTGGCAGGCCGACTGCACGGACGGCTGCGCGGCACAGCGCCGGTTCCACCACCTGTACCCACCCGAGCAGTTGACCGGCGGCCCCGAGGACGTCGTCGCCGACTGGCGCGCCACGTACTACCCGAGCAAGTGCGTCTTCCGGCGCGGCCCCGGCTTCGTCGAGGTGCGCGACCGCCGGTTCGGGACGCTGGAGCTGTTCACCATCGACGAGCCGGGCCACCTGGCGCAGGTCGAGGCGCTGGCCGAGGGCGTCGAGGTCGGCCGGCTGCCGGACGCCGTCCACCGGGACTTCGCCGCGGCCGGCCTGATCGCCGAGCAGGCCGGCCGCGCCTGGTTCCTGCCCATGCGGGTGCGCCGCTGGCCCTTCCCGTCGCTGACCGTGTAGTTGCCGGAGTTCGAGCCCGAGGAGTGATCCATGACCACCGCGGTCGACGACGCCGCCGCGCGGATGTCCGCCTTCATCCGCGACCCCTACCCCACGCTCACCCGGATCCGCGAGGCCGGCGCGGTCTCCGTCGTGGAGTTCGGCGAGGGCCTGCCGGTCTATCTGGTGACGCGCTACCAGGACGTCCGGGCCGCGCTGATGGACCCGCGCTTCGGGCAGGACGTCCGCCGCAGCCAGGCCATCGCGAGCGGGCGGGGCTCCGGCCTGACGCTCGGTTCGGAGGTGGTCCACATGCTCAACAGCGACCCGCCGGACCACACCCGGCTGCGCCGGCTGATCCAGGGCGTCTTCACCCGCCGGCGGGTCGATCTGATGCGACCGCTGGTCGAGCGCATCGCCGGCGGCCTGCTGGACGGGCTGCGCGGGCGGGAGGCCGCCGACCTGGTGACGGACTTCGCCTTCCCGCTGCCGATCATGATCATCTGTGAGCTGCTGGGCTTCCCGCCGGAGGACATGCAGGCCTTCCGCACCTGGTCGACGGCGATCCTCACCCAGGGCGGCGACATGACCTTCGACCAGGCCACCGCCGAACTGAACGACTACCTGCGCGAGTTGATGACGGCCCGGCGGGCTTCGCCGAGCGCGGACATCCTGACCGACCTGGTGCAGGCCTGTGACGCCGGTGAACTCACCGAGCGGGAAGTGTTCTCGATGGTCTTCCTGTTGCTGATCGGCGGCCACGAGACCACCGTCAACCTGCTCGGCACCGCCACCCTGGCGCTGCTCCACCACCCCGACCAGCTCGCCTGGTTGCGCGCCAACCCGGCGGCGATGCCGGTCGCGATCGACGAGTTCCTCCGCTACGAGTCTCCGGTGAGCATGGCCACGCTGCGGTTCACGAACGCCGACGTGATGGTCGACGACGTGGAGATCCCGGCGGACGAGCTGGTGCTGCTCTCGCTCGGCGCGGCCAACCGGGACCCGGCCCGATTCACCGATCCCGACCGGCTGATCCTGGACCGGGGCGATCCGGGCCACCTGGCCTTCGGGCAGGGCCTGCACCGGTGCCTCGGCTCCTTCCTCGGCAAGCTGGAGAGCGAGGTCGCGCTGACCGGCCTGCTGGAGCGCTTCACGCGGATCGAGCTGGCCGCCGCGGAGGAGACCCTGCCCTGGCGCAACACGATCATGCTGCGCGGCCTGGAGTCGCTGCCGGTCTCGCTCGATGGCTAGCGGCGCGGGAGCAAGCGATACGGGGACGGACAACGCGGAGACGGGCAGCACGGGGACGGGCAGCACGGGGACGGGCGGCGCGCGAGCAGGCGGCGCGGCGGGGCTGTTGCGGTTCCGCCCCCGGATCAGCGTCGCGCCCCTGCGTGCGCGGGGCTTCCGGCTGCTGGTGATCGGGCAGGGCACCTCGGAGTTCGGCAACGCGTTCCAGGTGGTCGCCCTGCCGCTGCTGGTCTACTCCCTCGCCGGAGGCGCCCGCCAGCTGAGTCTGGTGGTCGCCGCCTACGGCGCGGGACGGCTGGCCGCCACCCCGCTCGGCGGGATGCTCGCCGACCGGTTCGGCGCCCGCCGGGTGATGCTGGCCGCCGACCTCGGCCGACTGCTCGCCACCGCCGGGCTGTGCGCGATCGCCGCCGGCGGGGCGGCGAACTTCTGGCTGATCGGCGGGCTCGCGCTGCTGGTCGGCCTCGGAGCAGGGGTGTTCCTGCCGGCCGCCTGGGCGATCACCCCGACCCTGCTGCCCTCCGAGGACCTGCATGCGGGCAACGCACTGAACAGTACGGTCACCTTCGGCGCCGGTCTGCTCGGTCCGGCGCTGGCCGGCCCGCTGGTCGCCTGGCTCAGCCCGGCCGCCGCACTGGGCCTGGACGCGGCCACCTTCGCCGTGTCGGCGGCCACGCTGTTGCTGATCGGTCGCGGCAGCCTCGTCGCACCCGCCAGCCCGATTTCCGAACGTGCCTCCGTACCGAAGAACTTCCGTGGCCTGCTGCGGGAGTCGCCGTTGCTGCGCGCGGTGCTGACGGTGACGGTGATCGCGAACCTGACGGTGGGCGGCGCCACCCGTGTCGCCCTACCGACCCTGGCCACCCACGGCTTCGGCGCCGGTGCCGTCGGGCTGGGCCTGCTGCTGGCCGCGTTCACCGGCGGTGCGCTGGTCGGCGGCCTGTTCGCGGCCGGCCTCACCGAGGTGCGCTCGCGGGGCCGCACGGCGATGCTCTCCGGTCTGGTGATGGGTACGGCGATCGGGCTGGTGCCGTTCACCGGCCTCGTCGGCGCCGTGCTGCTGCTCTGCCTGGCCGGCGGCGCCAGCACGGTGACCAACGTCCTGATCGTCACCGGCGTGCAGAAGAGCACCCCGCCCGCCTTGCTGGCCCGGGTCATGGCGGCCGTCACCTTCTGCGCGCTGGGAGTCTTCCCGATCTCGGTGATCGCGGCCGGCGCGGCGGTGGACGCCTTCGGGAGCCGGGGGGTGTTCGCGACGACCGGGCTCTGTTTGACGGGCGCGTTCGGGTACGCGCTGACCAGGCGTGAGATCCGCGAGCTGTGAGCGCCCAGCCGGCCGCCGGGCCCGCCCCTGCCACCGGGAGGCAGGAGGCGGGAGGCGGGGGCGGGGGCGGGCTGCGGCCCCGTCAGCGCAGGGTCGCGGTGACGACCGTCGCATCCAGGTCCTCGCACCAGGCGTCGACGGCGTCGAGGCCGGCCGCGCGGGCGACGGCCAGGGCCGTCGGGGTCTGCCGTTCGCTGGTCTCGAACAGCAGCGACCCGCCCGGGGCCAGCCAGTGCGGCGCCTCGGCGGCCACCCGGCGCAGCACGTCCAGACCGTCGGCGCCGCCGTCCAGCGCCGGCCGGGCCTCGTGCAGCCGGGCCTCCGTCGGCAGCAGCGCGATGTCGGCGCTGGGGACGTACGGGACGTTCGCGAGCAGGACGTCGATCCGGCCGCGCAGGGCGGCGGGCAGCGCGACGAACAGGTCGCCCTCGAAGACCGGGGCCCCGGGCCCGGTGAGGTTGCGGCGGGCGCAGCGGACGGCGACCGGGTCGACGTCGGCCGCGTAGAGCTCGACCGGGTGCGCGGCGGTGGCCGCCACGGCGGCGCCGAGGGCGCCGCTGCCGCAGCAGAGGTCGACGACCACGGCGCCCGGGCCGGTGAGCTCGGTGGCCGTGGCGGCCAGGAACTCGCTGCGGCGGCGCGGCACGAACACGCCCGGGTCGACGGCGATCCGCAGCCCGGCGAACTCGGCCCAGCCGACGACGTGTTCCAGCGGCCGGCCCTCGGCCCGGGCCCGGACCATCACGGCCAGGTCGGCCGGTGTCGCGGCGGCGGAGAGCAGGACCCGCGCCTCGTCCTCGGCGAACACGCAACCGGCGGCACGCAGCCGGGCGACGACCGAGGAACGGAGAGCTGCGGAGGCAAAAACCGACAAGATGACCCCTTGGGGGAATCGGGAGGAGGACGAACGACTCCGTCAGGGCTCCCGCAAGGGCCGACACCGCGCCGACGCGTCCGCGCTACGCGCGCGACGCGCCCGCACGGCCGCGCTCCGGGAGCACCCGCTCGGACATACCGGTAATGGGGCTCACCTCCTTGAGTCGCGGTCGTACACGGCGTCGGCCACCCTACCGCACCCTTGGCGCGGGCGATCAACTGGCCTTCCGGGCCCAGGTCCTGTCCGGCTGTCCGGCCGGTTGGCCGGCCGCGGCCGGCCTAGCCGAGCTGCTCGGCGACCAGGGCGGCGAACTCCTCCGGGGTCATGACGGGCACTCCGAGCTCCTCCGCCTTGGCACGCTTGGAGCCGGCCTTCTCGCCCGCGACGAGGAGGGTGGTGCGCTTGGACACCGACGAGGAGGCCTTGCCGCCGGCGCGTTCGATCAGCTCGTTCATCGCGTTGCGGGAGAGCTCGGCGAGGGCTCCGGTCATGCTGCCGGTGACGACCACGCTCTGGCCGGCCAGCGGGCCCGCCGCGGTGTCGTCCGCAGCCGCCGCGCCGCCGTCCGCGGCCCGGTCGGCGGGAGCCGTCGGCTCGGTCACCGCCGTGCCGACGCCCTGCGCCAAGAGCCGGTCCAACAGCGGTGCCACATCGGCGAGTTCGGCGACGATCACGGCGGCCTTCTCGACGCCGATACCGTCCACGCCGGCCAGCGCCGCGACGTCGGCGGCGCGGATCGCGGCCATGCTGCCGAAGTGCGCGGCGAGTCGGCGGGACATCGTCCGGCCGGTGCCGCGGATGCCGAGGGCGCAGAACACCCGGTTCAGCGGGCGGCTGCGGGCGGTCTCGATCGCGGCGAGCAGGTTGTCGGCGCTGGTGTCGCCCATCCGCTCCAGGGTGAGCAGCTGCTCCCGGGTGAGGGTGAACAGGTCGGCGAGGTCGCCGACCAGCCCGGCCTCGACCAGTTGGACGGCGCGGGTGCCGCCGAGGCCCTCGATGTCGAGCTGGTCGCGCCCGGCCGCGTAGATCACCGAGGCGACCGCCTGGCAGGCCCGGCCGCGCACGCAGCGCCAGCGCTGCTCGGAGGTGTCGATGGCGTCGCCGCAGCGCGGGCAGACCTCGGGGAAGGCGATCGGCTGCTCGGCGCCGGTGCGCTGGTCGACCAGGGGCGCCTCGACCCGCGGGATCACGTCGCCGGCCCGGTAGACGAACACCTGGTCGCCGATCATCAGCCCGCGGCGCCCGATGTCGGCCGGGTTGTGCAGGGTCGCGTAGGTGACGGTGACGCCGTCGATCACCACCGGTTCGAGGACGGCCCGGGGCGCGATGATCCCGGTGCGGCCGACGTTCCACTCGACGCCGAGCAGCCGGGTGACCTTGTGCTGCGCCGCCAGCTTGCGGGCCACCGCCCAGCGCGGCGCGCGGGAGCCGGACCCGGCCGCCTCCTGGTCGGCCACCGCGTCCGCCTTCACCACCACGCCGTCGATCCCGAAGGGCAGCGCGGCGCGCAGGCCCGCGATCTCGTCGATCCGCTGCTGTGCCTCGGCGAGGGTCGCGCAGCGGCGCGGCGCGGCATCGGTGCTGGCGGCGGTGTTGGCACCGAGGACGGCCAGCCGGGCGAGCAGGTCGGCGTGGTCGAGGCCGGGCAGGCCGAGGGCGTCGTAGGCGAAGAAGGTGAGTTCGACGCGGTAGGCGCGGTCCTTGGCGCGCAGGGTGCCGGCCGCGCCGCTGCGCGGGTGGGCGAACGGGGTGGCGCCGTGCGCGGTGCGGACGGCGTTGGCCTGCTCGAACTGCTCGTGGGTGAGCAGCACCTCGCCGCGCAGCTCGACGTCGACCGGTTCGGCGAGCCGGGCGGGCAGGCCGAGCACGGCGTCGGCGGCGGCGGTGATGTCCTCCCCCGCCAGGCCGTCGCCCCTGGTCAGCACCTGGGTGAGCCGGCCGGCCCGGTAGCGGGCGGCGACGGCGAGGCCGTCCAGTTTCGGTTCGACGCACCAGGCGGCGACCGGCCGGCCGAGCCGGCGCTCCAGGCCGGCCGCCCAGGACTCCAGCTCCTCGGCCGAGAAGACGTTGTCGAGGGAGAGCATCGGCGCGCTGTGCGGGACGTCGCCGACCGCCGCGCCGCCGGCCACCTTGCCGGTGGGCGACTCGGGCAGCGCCTCGTCCGGGTGCTCGTGCTCGTAGGCCTCGATCGCCCGCACCAGGGCGTCGTACTCGTCGTCGCCGAGCGGGGCGGAGCCGTCGGCGTAGTACGCGGCGGCGGCCCGTACGGCGGCGGCGACGGCGTCGGCGTAGGCCTGAGGGGAGGCCAGGGCGGCGGGAGGGGCCAGGGTGGCTGCGTCCTTCATACCGCCATCATGGCGAGCCGCACTGACATTCGGCCCGTTCGAACGCGGCTCGCACGGACCGGGCCCGGGGGGTGCGGCCCGCACCGGCCAGGGGTGCCGACCAGGGCCGTCGGCGAGGGCGCCGGTCGAGGGCGCCGGCCCGGTCAGTCGGGCTGGGGCCGGGTGCGCCGGGCGTAGGCGCGGGCCGCGCGGGCGCGGTCGCCGCAGCGGGTGGAGCACCAGTGGCGCCGGCCGTGCCGGAGGAGGTACCGGGTGCACGGGGTGGAGCCGCAGGCGGTGAGACGGGCCGCTTCGGGCCCGGTGAGCAGGTCGGCGGCGTCGGCGGCGAGGGCGGCCAGGGCGTGGTCGACGATCTCGGTGGTGGGGTGGGGGGCCGCGCGGTAGGGGCCGCTGCCGTCGTCCCACCGCAGCAGCCGGGCCGTGGGCAGGCGGGTCAGGGCGTCGTTGACGGCGGCCAGGGCGGAGGAGGGTGCGGGCAGCTCCGCGACGCGGGCGGCGAACAGCGTCCTGACCTGTTCGCGCATCGAGCGCACCTGCGCCGTGCACATCTCCTGAAGGCCCGCGTCGGCCGGGGCGAGGCCGTGCTCCAGGAGCCACCGGCCGGCGGCGGCCGGCGTGCCGAGGCGGTCGACGACGTGTCCGCCGGGCAGCGTGACGGTGCTGTTGACCAGGGCGAGCGAGGAGTGCTGCTGCTCGCCCGGCGCGGGTGGCACGGCGGTCTCGTCGGTGGCGGTGTCCGCGGCGTCCGTCATGAGTCTCATGGTAGCGCTTGCGATCATCCGTGAGAACCGGCTAGCTTTCCTCACGGATAAACCGATCTCAACCGTGAGGTGTGCTTCACCATGGCTTCTTCCGACACGACCGTCGAGCAGTTCCCCGTCCGCCTCTTCGGCGGCCCGACCGCCCTCTTCGAGTACGGAGGCCTGCGCTTCCTCACCGACCCGACCTTCGACGGCCCGGGCGACTACCAGCGGCCGGGCGGCCCGCTCCTCACCAAGACCGCGCCCTCCTCCGGGAGCCCCGCCGACGCCGGCCGCGTCGACGTCGTCCTGCTCTCCCACGACGAGCACCCCGACAACCTCGACCACTCCGGCCGGGCCCTGCTGGCCGACGTCCCGCTCACCCTCACCACCCCCGGCGGCGGCCTGCGCCTCGGCGGCACGGCCCGGGGACTGGCCGACTGGGAGTCGGTCACGCTGGACCGCCCCGGCGGCGGCACCCTCACCGTGACCGGCGTGCCCGCCCTCCACGGGCCCGGGGCCCGCGAGGAGGTGGAGGCCGCCACCGGCCAGGTCGTCGGCTTCGTCCTGACCGGGGACGGGCTGCCCACCGTCTACGTCAGCGGGGACAACGCCTCCCTCCCCGCCGTCGGGGAGATCGCCGAACGCTTCGCCCCCGTGGACACCGCGATCCTCTTCGCCGGGGCTCCCCGCTTCGCCGCCCTCTTCGACGGCGCGCCCATCGTCCTGGACAGCGCCCAGGCCGCCGAGGCCGCCGCGATCCTCGACGCCCGCCGGGTCGTCCTCGTCCACCACGACAGCTGGGCCCACTTCACCGAGGACCGAGACGACCTGGTGGCCGCCTTCACGGCCGCCGGCCTGGCGGAGCGCCTCCACACGGCGTGACCGGCCCGGGGCGGGGCGCGCCGCACGAGGCACCCCGCCTGTCCGCCCCTGCACCGCCTGCTCAGCCCGGCAGCGACGTCAGCGGCCTGGTCCGGTAGGCGCTTGAGGAGCCCGGGGGGACGAGGCAGGGCAGCAGCCACTCCCACAGGGCGCCGACCCGGCGGGCGCGCTCCTCGCCCGGGCAGCCGTCACCGAAGACGACCTCCAGCCCGCAGGCTGCCGCCACCACCAGGGTCTCCGGGCCGGGATCGCCCGAGCGGTCGCGCAGCTCGCCCGCGCGCCGGGCACCGGTCAGCAACTCCCGGACGACACCGGCCCAGACGCCGTGGAAGCCCCGCACGCCCGCGACCGGCGCGCCGGGGGCGGACGTGGCGGGAGCGAACGCGGCGGTCCTCGACTGCCAGCCGCCCTCCCGGCCGAGGCGGAACGCCGCCCGGACCACCGCGTCCGACCCCAGGGCGTCGACCAGCCAGTAGCCCACGTCGATCAGCGTCTGCAGGGGGGAGGAAGTGGCCCGCAAACCGCCGCAGGCGCCCCGCAGCGAGCGCTCGGCCCGCTGGAACACCGCCTGCGCCAGCTCCTCCTTGGACGCGAAGTGGAAGTAGAGCGCACCCTTCGTCACTCCCGCGGCGCCGGCGATCTCGCCGAGCGTGGCCCCCGCATAGCCGCAGCGGTCGAACAGCACCGCCCCCGCCTCGACCAGCCGTCCGCGTGTCCGTTCCGACCTCTCCTGCACCACCCGACCCACACCCCTCACAACGACGAGCACGTTCCGACCACACACGAGCAGCGCCCCGGCAGCGACGGCGCCTGCCGCGCGTCCTCAGCCGACCCGGGTGAACCGGGCCACGGACCCCTCCGGCGAAGCGGTCGCGGCCGCCTCGCGCTCCGGGCGCTCCGAACGCTCGGGGCGCTCGGGCCGCTCCGGGCCGGCCAGCAGGATGGAGCGCTGGAGCCGTCGCAGTCCGGTGGACGGCTCCATGCCCAACTCCCGTACCAGGGTGTTGCGCAGGCGCTGGTAGGCCTCCAGGGCCTCGCCCCGTCGGCCGGAGCGGTGCAGGGCGATCATGTACTGGCCGTGCAGGCTCTCGTGGGTGCGGTAGCGGTCGACCAGGACGGTGAGTTCGGCGAGCAGGACGCGGTGGCGGCCCAGCCGCAGGTCGGCCTCGATCCGCTGATCCAGCGCGCAGAGCCGGGTCTCCTCCAACCGCTTGGCCTCGACGGCGAGTTGGCCACCCGCCAGGACGTCGGCGAAGGCCGGACCGCGCCACAGGCCGAGCGCCTCGCCGAGCATCCGGGCGGCCAGCGGGTGGTCGTCGCCGTCCATGGCCCGGTAGCCCATGCCGGCCAGGCGCTCGAACTCCCGGACGTCCGTCAACCCGCCGCCGCTGTTCAGCATGTAGCCGCCCGGCGAGGTCACCAGCACGTCCTTGGCGCAGGAGACCCCTGCCGCCGGGGCGACCTGCCCGAGCGCCCGGTCGATCATGTCGCGCAGTTGCAGCACGTACGTCTGCACCGTCGTGCGCGCGCTGCGCGGCGGGCGGCCCGACCACAGCTCCTCGGCCAGCACCCCGGCCGACACCACCTGGTCGGCCCGCAGGGCCAGCAGCCCCAGCACCTGCCGCGGTTTCGGCGCCGATGGCACCACCGACACCCCGCACACCCGGACGTCCAACGCCCCGAGCACCCGAATTTCCACGATGACCACCCCAATCACACGGAACGCCGCAGGCCGATCCGCCGCGGCCGGCACCCGGGTCGACACCCCTAGGGCGACTGTCACCAGTCAAAAACAGGACGCGCGGTTTGTCAATACAAAACCGAACGTGCTGTTTGTTTCTAGGAATGGGCGGCCCGACTCGGACGGACGGGCGCGGCGGCCACCCTGCGCCACGAACCGGCCACCACGCGCAGCGGAGTGCGGGCAAACCGAAGGCGGCGTCGGACCCCCGTGGATCCCGCGCCGCCACCAATTCGCCCGCACTCCGCGCGCACCGCCGGTCGGCCGACCGTCGGACCGACCACCGGGCCGACCACCGCCCGGACGCCCCCGTGCACAGGGGGCCACCGAGCCCTGGTCAACTCCGCACCAGCCGAAGCGATTTCCGGCCGGTGCCGGACCGTCAGCCCACACCGACCTCGTCCGCGACCGCGACCGCGACCGGCCGGGCGGCCGACCGCGCCCCGCCCTGCGCCCCGGCGCCCTCCGCCGCCGCGCGGGCGGCCGCCACCTCGGCGACCACCTGGGCACCGCGGTCCGGGCCCATCTGCAGCGAGCCGAGCACACCCGGCACCGTGATGCTCGGCATCAGGTGCTGGAACAGCCCGGCGGCCCGCCGTTCCAAGTCCGCGCGCCCGGACAGCTTCTGCGACTGGATCTGCACACCCGTCCACGCCGCCGTGACCAGCCACGCGGTGTCGGCCGGGACGACGTGCGGCAGCAGTTCACCCCGCTCGCCGGCCGCGACCAGCAGCGCCTCCAGCCGGCTGATCCAGCCGGGGATCGCGCCGCCGCCGAGGTCGTCGAAGACGTCCTGGCCCAGCGAGAGCCGGGCCCCCGCGCTCAGCAGCGGATCACGTGGCATCAGATACGCCACCACCATCCCGGTGTCCACGAACTCCTGGAGTTTGCAGACCCGTTCGGGCACACCGTCCTGGACGAACTGCTCCTCGACGACGCCCTGGGCCAGATCCCGCTTGGAGGCGAAATGGAAATACACCGCACCACGCGTCACACCGGCCCGCGCGACCACCTCGCCGATGGTGGCGCCCTCGTAGCCGAACTCGTCGAAGACCGACGCCGCCGCCTCCAGGATCAGCCGACGCGTCCGGACCGCCCGCTCCTGCCGAACCACCGCAACCACCCCACCCAGAGCTCCCGGAAAACAAAACCAAACACCCCGTATCTTAGCTACCGGTGGCCTACGGACGACAAGATGATGTCGGGGAATCGCCTCAAACGCTTCTCCCCTCCCGCCCGCATCCTCCGCATTTCGCCTACGGGCCGCCGCTCCTTCGCCGGACGACCGAAAGCGGCACCGCCGCCACACCTCACCTATCCGGGGAAAAACCGAACGATCGGTTTCCTAATCCGGACACCGGGAGGCCGGAAGGCGTCACGGCAGGACGGCCACCGCCTCCACCTCCACCAGCTGGTCGTCGTAGCCGAGCACCGACACCCCCAGCAGCGTGCTGGGGGCGTCGTGCTCCCCCATGTAGGCGCGGTACACGTCCCACACCGCGACCAGGTCGGCCTGGTCGGCGGAGGCCACGTACACCGTCGTGCGGGCGACGTCGGTCAGCCCGGCACCGGCGTCCTCCAGCACGGTTATCAGGTTCCGCATCACCTGGTGCGCCTGGCCCGCGTAGTCGCCGACGGCGACCGTCCGCCCCTCCGCGTCGAGCGGGCAGGCGCCGGCGAGCCAGAGCGAACGGGCCGGGGCGTCGACCAGGGCCGCGTAGGCGTAGTCGACGGCCGGGGTGAGGCGGGAGCTGCGGATCAGCTTGACTGCGCTGTTCAAGGGGCACTCCGAAGGGTCGCGGCCGAACGTTCGCGCCCATCGTTGGCCTCTCCTGAACGACCGTCAAACCATTTACCAGCGCTTTCCCGTCCGCCACGGGCCCGTTGCGTCCACGATTCACCGTTGCGGGTGATGGCGGGCCGACCCGCCCGGCCGGAATCCTGGTGGCCGCCACCCGCACGCGCCGACGCCACGCCGACACCAGGAGGTCACCCATGGAATCCCGACCGCCGTACCGCGACGAGGCCTCCGGGGTCCGCCGGCGCCGGATGCTCGGCCTGGCACTCGGGGCGGGGCTCGTCCCGACCCTCGCTCCGGTCGCGGCCGCGACCGCGACAACCCGGTCGGACACCCCGGCGCCCGCGTCCGCCGCCCTGGGCCGCCGGGTCGCCGAGGTGGCCACCGCCCAGCTCGGCGTGCCGTACGCCTGGGGCGGCGGCGACCGGCTGGGGGCGAGCCTCGGCTTCTGCGACGACGAGAACGGCTACCTGGACGGCGTCTGCATGGGCGAGAGCACGGTCGGCTTCGACTGCAGCGGCCTGTCCCTCTACTGCTGGTACCGGGCCAGCCACGGCACGGTCGAGCTCGGGCACTACACCGTCGCCCAGTTCCACCGCAGTGCCCCGGTGGAGCGTGACGCCCTCGCCCCGGGCGACCTGCTGTTCTTCTCCCGCCCGGACGCGCCGCTGCACCACGTCGGGATCCACGTCGGCGACGGCGCGATGATCCACGCCGAGCGCACCGGGACGCCGGTCGCCCGGGTCGAGCACGTCCTCGACGTCCCGCGCTGGGCCGGCGAGTTCGCCGGTGCCCGCCGCCCCGGGCCGACCGGCTGAGCGGGCCTCAGAGGCCGCGCCGCTCCCCCGGCCCCTGGTGTCCCTGGTGGACGCGCAGCAGCAGGCCGTGCAGCAACTGCCGCTCCCGCGCGTCCAGCGGCGCCAGCACCTCGTCCTGCACCGCGCGCGCCCGGGCGTCCAGCTCCGCGAGCAGCGCCCGCCCGGCGCCGGTGACCGACACCGAGACCCGCCGCCGGTCCGCCACGTCGCGGACGCGCTCGACGTACCCGGCGGCGGCCAGCTGGTCGGCGACCTTGGCGAGGTCGCTCGGGTCGATGCCCAGCCGCTGGACCAGGTCCCGTTGGGCGTGCGGCCCGAAGTCGGCGAGCGCGGCCAGCACGGCCATGTCCCAGAGCCGGAGGCCGTGTTCGGCGAGCTGCTCGGCGAGACGGCCCCGTGCCGTCCGGCCGATCCGGGAGAGCAGGTAGGTGCTGAGGTCGAGCAGCGTCGGCGGCAGGGAGGGAGCGGACAGGGAAGGAGCGGGCAGGGAAGGGGCGGGCAGGGAAGGGGCGGGCAGCGGGGATTCGGGGAGCGGGGGTTCTGGGGCCATGGCGTCAGTCTAGGGTTCGTCCCTATAGTGGGTGCCGACCCACCAATATCGGACTGATCCGACCCGCTGAATCCTCGAGCCCGGGAGCTTCGACCGTGGACGCCCTGTATCCCCGCCTGCTCGTGACCCGTTTCGCCGAGTGCTTCGGGTTCTACCGGGCGGTCCTGCCGCCCCTCACCGGCGCCGCCCTGGTCAAGGGCGCCCCCGACGGCCCCTACGCCAACTGGGACGTCGACGGGCAGGCCGTCCTGGTGCTCTTCGACCGCGCCGCGATGGCCGCCGCCCTGGGCACCACCGGCCTGCCCGAACGCCCGGCCGCCCCCGCCCAGGACGCCGCGATGCTGGTCTTCAGGGTGGCCTCCGTGGACGACGCGTTCGCCCTCTGCCTGCGCCACGGCGGCACCCCGGTCGTCGGCCCGACCGACCGGCCCCAGTGGGGCCCGGACCTGCGCAGCGCCCACCTGCGGGACCCGGACGGCCATCTGATCGAGCTCCAGTCCTACTGAGCCGCCACGCCCGGCCGGCGCGCGGGGTCGTCCGCCCAGAGGTCGGCGCTGCACGCCGCCACCAGCGCGCCGATCCTGGCCCACACCTCCTCCGCGGGCAGCGGTTCGAGCCGGCGGCCGTCCCGCAGCCGCAGCGCGACCCGGTCGTCCACGGCCTCCTTGGCCCCGATCACGGCCTGGTACGGCACCAGGCGCGCCGCCCGGATCCGGGCGCCCAGGCTGCCGTGCCCGGGCCCGGCGACCTCGGCGCGCAACCCGAGGTCGAGGCAGCGCCGCCGGAGCCGCTCGGCCTGCGGCAGTTCGCCCTCGGAGACCGGCAGCAGCACCACCTGCGCCGGGGCGAGCCAGGCCGGGAACGCGCCGCCGTACAGCTCGATGAGGTGGGCGACCACCCGCTCCACGCTGCCGATCACGCTGCGGTGGACCATCACCGGCCGGTGTTTCGCGCCGTCCGGGCCGATGTAGTGCAGGCCGAAGCGCTCGGGCTGGTGGAAGTCGATCTGCACGGTGGAGAGGGTGAACTCGCGCCCGGCGCCGTCGGCGATCTGCACGTCGATCTTCGGTCCGTAGAAGGCGGCCTCGCCCTCCGCGGCCTCGAACGGCACGCCGGAGCGTTCCAGCACGTCGGTGAGCAGCGCGGTGGCCCGCTCCCAGAGGGCCGGATCCGCCACGTACTTGCCGCCCGCGCCGGGCAGCGAGAGCCGGTAGCGGACCGGTTCGATGCCGAGCGCGCGGTGTGCCGCGCGGATCAGCTCCAGTGCGGCGACGGCTTCGTCGGCGGCCTGCTCCGGGGTGCAGAACACGTGCGCGTCGTTCAGCTGGATCGCCCGGACCCTGGTCAACCCGCCCAGCACGCCGGACAGTTCGGAGCGGTACATGCCACCCAACTCGGCCATCCGCAGCGGGAGTTCCCGGTAGCTGTGAGGTCGGGAGCGGTAGATCAGGGCGTGGTGCGGGCAGAGGCTCGGCCGGAGCACCATCTCCTCCGAGCCCAGTTCCATGGGTGGGAACATGTCGTCGCGGTAGTGCGCCCAGTGGCCGGAGATCTCGTACAGCTCGCGCTTGCCGAGCACCGGCGAGTACACGTGGCGGTAGCCGGCCCGCCGCTCGCGCTCGCGGATGAACTCCTCCAGGGTGTGCCGGATCGCGGCGCCGTCGGGCAGCCAGTAGGGCAGGCCGGAGCCCATCAGCGGGTCGGTGTCGAACAGGTCGAGTTCGCGGCCGAGCTTGCGGTGGTCGTGCGCGGGGTGGTCGTGCGCGGCGTGGTTGTGCATGGGGTGGTCTCCACTCGGGTCGGCGGGCGAGTGGTCCGGAAACGGCGAAGCCCCGGGGCACTCGCCCCGGGGCTTCGGACTAGGTCAGCAGTCAGCGCACCGGGACTCTCTCCGGCGTCGTCGTGGCGAGTGCAGCGCGCTTCATGCGATCCACGATAACAGGGCGCCGACCGCCGTGGTGATCTTTATCCGCGGCCGCTCAGAACAGGACGGCGCAGCCGCGCGCGTCGAGCGCGCCGAGCAGCCGCGGCGAGGGGCGCGCCTCGTTCCACCGCAGGTCCAGCTTCTCCAGTGCGGGCAGTTCGGCCAGCCAGTGCGGCAGTTCGGTGATCCGGTTGCCCCGAAGGTCGAGCCGGCGCAGCAGCGGCAGCCCGGCGAGCGCCGGCGGGACCTCGGCGAGCGCGTTGTCCCGCAGTTCGAGTTCGCGCAGCGCGGTGAGGCCGCCGAAGGTGTCCGGCAGGGTGGTCAAGTGGTTCCCGCACAGCCAGAGTTCACGCAGGGCGGTCAGTTCGCCGAGGCGGTCGGGCAGCGCCGTGAGCCGGTTGTGCTGGACGCGCAGCTCGACCAGGGCGGTCATGTCGCCGATGGTGGCGGGGAGTTCGGTGAGCCGGTTGTCGCCGACGTTGAGGTAGCGCAGCGCGGTGAGGCGGCCGAGCGCGGCCGGCAACGCGGTCAGCGCGTTGTCGTGCAGGTAGAGGAAGTCGGCGAGCCCGGTCAGCTCGCCCAGTTCGGCGGGCACGCCGGTGAGCCGGTTGTGCCCGAGGTCGAGGGTGCGAAGCCGTCGCAACCCGCCGACCTCGGGCGGCAGTTCGGTCAGGCCGGTCTCGGCGAGGATGAGCACGGTCAGGTCGGTCCGGTCCCACACCTCGGCCGGTACCGCGCCGAGGGGCCGGCGCCAGAGGTTCAGCGTCACGTCGGTCACGCCCGTCATTGTCCCGTCCGCGCGCCCGCTGCCGACGGGCGGTCGTGACGACATGTGAACGGATCTGGCGCCTTCCTTCACTGCTCCGATACGTTCTGGATCACTCAGCGGTCAGCAGCCCCTCCGGGAGTCGTCATCAACGCTCAGCCCGTCCCCGTCCCCGTCCCCGTGCCCCTCGCCCTCCCCGCCCTGCTGGACCACCGGGCGGCGCTGCACCCCGACCGGGAGGCGCTGCTGGTGCCGGGCGGCGGCAGCCTCACCTACGGCCGGTGGCGCGAACGGGCGGTGCGGGCCGCGCACGGGCTGGCCCGGGCCGGGGTACGGCCCGGGGACCGGGTGGCGCTGCTGCTCGACAACCGGGAGTGGGACGCGTACGCCGTGGCGTTCCTGGCCGCGCACTACGCGGGCGCGGCGGGGCTGGTGATCCGCGCGGACCTCTCCGGGGCGGACGTCGCGCGGCTCGTCGACGCCGCGGGGGCGCGCTGGGCGATAGCCGGGAACGGGCCGCACACCGCTCTGCCCACCTTCACCCTCGACGACCTGGAGAACAGCGGTGACGGCGAGGGCAGCGGTGACGGCGAGGGCAGCGGTGACGGCGAGGGCAGCGGTGACGGCGAGGGCAGCGGCGCCGAACCGCCGCATCGGGCCGCTCCCGGGGACCTCGCCCAGATCATCGGTACCTCCGGCACCACCGGCACCCCGAAGGGCGTCCGGGCCGCGCACGCCAGCCTGACCGCCGGGCTCGTCCTCAACCCCCGCCCCCGCCCGTACGCGCACTCGCGCTACGCGGTGCACGCCTTCCCGATCGGGACCAACGCCGCCCAGGTCGTCCTGGTGAACGCGCTGACCGCGCAGCCGGCCACGATCTGCCTGCCGCGCTTCGACGCGGAGGAGTTCGGCCGGGTGGTCGAGGAGTACGGCGCGGGCACCGTCTTCCTGGTGCCGTCGATGGCGGTGGAACTGCTGAACTCCGGGATCGCCGAGCGCCGGGACCTGAGCAGTGTCCTCCTGGTCAGCTCCTCGGCCGCCGCGCTCCCGCCCGCCGTCGCCGCCGGGCTCTGCGCCGCCCTGCCCAAGGCGACCGTCGTCAACACCTACACCTCCGCCGAGGCCTCCCCCGCCCAGATCTCCGCGATCGTGGACGCCGGCCGCCCCGGTTCGGTCGGCCGCCCCACCGACCCGGCCGACCTGCGGATCCTGGACGAGGCCGGGCAGCCCGTCGCGCCCGGCGACACCGGCGAGCTCTGGCTGCGCCAGCCGGGCCCGCCCCGGGGGTACGTCGGCGCGGACTCCGGCGCCGTGTTCCGCGACGGCTGGGTGCGGATGGGCGACCTGGGCCGACTGGACGGGGACGGCTACCTCCACCTGGTCGACCGGGAGAGCGACATCGTCAAGTCCGGTGCGCTGAAGGTCTCCACGCTGCGCATCGAGGCGGTGCTGCACGAGCACCCGCAGGTCGCCGACGCGGCCGCGCTCGGGCTGCCGCACCCGGTGATGGGCCAGGTGCCGGTGGCGGCCGTGGTCCCGCTCCCGGGCGGGATCGACCTCGACGGGCTGCGGCTCTTCCTCGGCGAGCGGCTCGCCCGGGCCGAACTGCCCGTACGCCTGCTGGTGACGGACTCGCTGCCGCGCAACCCCAGCGGAAAGGTCGTCAAGCACCGGCTCCGGGCCAGGTTCGAGGAGCCCGTGCCCACCGCCGGCACCGCACCGGCCACCGCCCGGGAGCGCGCGCTGGCCGAGCTGTGGCGGGGCGTGCTGGGGCGGCCGGTCCGGGCCGTGGAGGAGGAGTTCTTCGCGCTCGGCGGGGACTCCTTCCGGGCCGTCCAGCTGGCCGCCGCGATCTCCGCCGAGTTCGGCGTGGCGGCCGGTACGGCCCTGGTGTTCGAGCGGCCCTCGCTGCGGGCCCAGGCCGCCTGGCTGGAGCAGGCGGCGGCCTCGACCGGCTCCGCCGGGCCGGTGGAGCCGGTCGAGGCCGAGGCGACGGCGTTCCTGCGCTCGCTGCGCGCCCAGCCGCACGAGCTCCCGCTCACCGCGCAGCAGGAGAACTTCCTGCGCTGGATGGCCGAGGCCGCGGGCCGCAACGTCGGCTCGGTGGCGGTGATGTTCCGGGTGCTGGAGGAGCTGCGGACGGACACCCTGGCCGACGCCCTCCACCAGGCGATCCGCCGCCACCCCGCGCTGCGCACCAGGTTCGTCCCGGTGCCGGACGCCGAACCGGGGGTGCTGCGGGCCGTGCTCGACGACGAGCCGCGCGCCGACGTGGTGCTGCTGGACGCCCCCGGCGCGAGCGATGCGGAGGTGTCGGCCCGGCTCGTCGCCGAACGCGACCGGCTGACCGACCTGGCCTCGGGGGCGATGACCAGGCTCGCCGTGGTGAGCCGGGGCCCCGGGGACCACGTCGTCATGCTGGCGGTCCACCACATCGTCGCCGACGGCTGGTCGCTGGGCGTGCTGCTGCGCGACCTGGGCGTGCTGTACTCGGCGCTGCGCGGCGGCCGCCCGGCGCCGGCCGCCCGGCCCGGCCCGGCGTACCGGGAGCTGGTGGAGTGGTCGAACGCGCACTGGCCGGCCACCCGGGCGCACTTCGCGACGGCGCTCGCGGGCGCCCCCACGGCGATCGACCCGTTCCCCGGGCGGCAGGACACCGAGGTGGTGCTGAGCGCCGTCCGGACGCTGGAGGTGCCGACCGAGCGGGCGGGCGCGCTGCGGGCCCGGGCGGCGGAGCTGGGGGCCACCCCGTTCCTCGCGATGGCGGCGGTGTGGAGCGGGCTGCTGGCCGCCCGCAGCGGACAGCGGGACTTCGTCCTGATGACCCCGGTGCCCGGCCGCACCAGGCCGGAGGCGGAACGCGCGGTCGGCTGCTTCGTCCAGTCGCTGCTGCTGCGGGTGGACGCCGCCGGGGAGCCCGGGTTCGCCGAACTGCTGGACCGCGTCCGCACGGCCGCCACCACCGCGCTGGACCACCAGCTGTACCCCTTCGCCGAGTTCAGCCCGCTGGTCCCGTTCGCCGCCTGGCTGCGGTACGAGAGCTGGAGCGCCCCGGCACAGCTGCCCGGAGTGGCGTGCGCCGCGTGGGAGCTGCCGCGCAACGCCACCGTGCCGTACCCACTGCCCGGCGGCGACCGGCACGTGCCGGAGCTCGCCGTCACCGAGCAGCCGGACGGCTCGCTGCGCTGCTGGCTGCGGTACAACGAGCACGCCTTCACGGCCGAGGCGGTGGACGCGCTGGCCGCGGACCTCGCCGCCGCGCTGGCCGGCGCCGCGCGGGTGTGAACCGGAGCCCCCGCCCCCGCGCTGGGGGCGGGGGGCCGCCGGCCGTGCCCTCAGCCGGTGAGCCGGCCGGCGGCCTCCGCCTCGGTGAGGCCGTCGATCTCGGCGATCAGCAGCGCCTCGATCCGGGCCGCCAGGACGGCCGGGGTGCTGCTCTCGAAAACGTCCCGGATCGGCACGTCGAGGCCGAGCCCGGCCCGGATCCGCGCGGCGACCCGGGTGACCAGCAGGGAGTCCCCGCCGAGCGCGAAGAAGTCGTCGAGCACCCCGACCCTGGGCACGCCCAGCACCTCCTGCCACAGCTCGGTGACCAGGTGTTCGGCGTCGGTGCGCGGCGCGAGGTAGCGGGCCCCCGCGGCCGGTTCGGGGTCGGGCAGGGCCGCCGGGTCGGGCTTGCCGTTCGCGGTCAGCGGCAGCCGGTCCAGCAGCACCACGGCGTCCGGTACCAGGTAGGCGGGCAGCCGCCGGGCCAGGTGCTCGCGCAGCTCCGCCGGGCCGGGCCGGGCGCCCAGGCGGGGCACCGCGTACGCCAGCAGCCGCCGCCCGTCGCGCAGCAGCACCGCGGCCTGGGCGACGGCCGGGTGCGCGGCCAGGGCGGACTCGATCTCGGCGGGTTCGATCCGGTAGCCGCGCAGCTTCAGCTGGCCGTCGCCGCGCCCCAGGTACTCCAGTTGCCCGTCCGTACGCCAGCGGACCCGGTCGCCGGTGCGGTACATCCGGCCGCCGGTGAGCGGGTCCACGGTGAGCGGGTCGCCGGTCGACGGGTCGGCGGTGAACGGGTCGGGCACGAAGGCGGCCGCCGTCAGGTCGGGCCGGCCCAGGTAACCGCGCGCCAGCCCGGCGCCGCCGAGGTACAGCTCGCCCTCGGAGCCGCGCGGCAGCAGGGCACCGCGCTCGTCCAGCACGTGGAGGCGGACCCCGGGCAGCGGGCGGCCCAGCGCAGGCCGGCGGGCGGTGTCCGCGGCGGTCAGGTCGGTCGCGGTGACGATGACGGTGGCCTCGGTGGGGCCGTAGGTGTTGACCAGTCGGACGGCGTCGCCGTGCCGCTGCCGCCACCGGTCGACGGCGTCGGCGCCCACCTGGGAGCCGCCGAGGATCTGCAAGCGCAGCGCGGCCGGCCAGCGGGTCTGCTCGCCGAGGCCGACGAGTTCCTCCCAGTAGGCCGTGGGCAGGTCGAGCACGGTGACGGTGTCGCCGTGCGGGCCGCCCAGCAGGTCGGGCAGGGTGCGGCCGCCGCCGGGCAGCAGGACGACGCAGGCCCCGGAGGCGAGCGCGGGCCAGAGCTCCTCGACGTGGGTGTCGAAGCCGAGCGAGGCGAACTGGACGATCCGGTCGGCGGGTCCGAGCGCGTAGCCGTCGGGCCCGGCCATCCAGGCCACCCGCGCGGCGAGCGCGGCGTGGTCGACGGCGACGGCCTTGGGCGCGCCGGTGGAGCCGGAGGTGTAGAGCACGTAGGCCGGGCCCCAGGGGTCCGACGGGACGGGGTCGGCGTGCCCGGGGTCGGCGTGGTCGGGACCGTCGTGCCCGGGGCCGTCGATCGCCGGGTCGACGCCGGTGAGGACCAGGGCGGCGTCGGCCTCGCGCACCATCAGCCGGCGGCGTTCCTCGGGGTGGGCCGGATCGAGCGGCAGGTAGGCGGCGCCGGCCTTCCAGATCGCGGTCAGGGCGACGACCAGGTCGAAGGAGGGCGGCATCGACACCGCGACGACCCGGCCCGCCACCCGGCCGAGCCGTCGCGCCAACGCGCTGGAGCGCCGGTCGAGTTCGCCGTAGGTCAGGCTCCGGCCGTCGCACTCCAGCGCCGGGGCGTCCGGGCGGGCGGCGGCCTGCTCGGCGAACCGTTCCAGCACCGTCCGGGCCTCCTGGGCCTCCGGGCCCGCTCCCAGTGCGAGCAGTTCCGCCCGCTCCTCGGACCCCACCAGCCAGTCCCCGTGCAACGGGAGCTGCGGGTCGTCGACCACCCGGGCGAACAGGGCGCGGCACCGCCGGCCGAGGGCCTCGACGGTCTCCCGGTCCAGCACCTCGCGGTCGAAGCAGAAGGACAGCGCGATCCCGCCGTCGGCGGTGCGCCAACTGTCCAGCAGCAGGTCGGTCTTGGCCTGCTCGAAGCCGGAGTCCATGCTCGCGGTGCGGACGCCCGCGGGCAGGGCGGGCGCGCCGGGGCCGCCCGCCAGGTCGTACTGGCTCTGGTGGACGAAGACGGCCCGGTACAGCGGCCCGGCGCCGGGCTCCGCGGGCAGGCCGAGGTGGGCGGCGAGCCGTTCGACCGGCACGTCCTGGTGGCCCAGGGCGGCGAGCGTGGCCGAGCGGGTTCGCCGCAGCACGGTACGGAAGTCGGGGTCGCCGGTGAGGTCGGCCCGGATCACCGCCGTCCGGCTGAAGTAGCCGAGCAGCGCCTCGTGCGCGGCCTCGTTGCGGCCGGCCAGCGGGGTGCCGACCACGAAGTCCCGACAGCCGGTCCAGCGCGCGAGCACGTACTGGTACCCGGCCAGCAGCACCATGAACGGGGTGCACCGCTCCTGTCGCGCCAACTGGTCGAGGGCGGCGGTCAGTTCGGGGTCGAGGCAGACGGTGGTGAACCCGGCGGGCCGGGCCGGGTCGGCCGGCCTCGGGTGGTCGAGCGGGAGGCGCAGCGCGCCGGTGCCGGCCAGCCTCTCCGCCCAGTAGCGGAACGCCTCCTCGGCCGCCCCGCCGGCCGTCCTGGCCTGCTCGGCGCGGGCGAAGTCGCCGTACTGGAGCGGGAGTTCCGGCAGTTCGGCGGGGGCCTCGCCGATCGCCTCACGGTAGAGGGCGAGCAGTTCGCGCCACATCGTCCGGAACGACCAGCCGTCCGAGACGATGTGGTGGACGACGACGCAGAGCGCGTGCTCCCCCTCCCCCGCGCTGATCAGCGCCGCCCGCAGCGGCGGCCCGGCGGCGAGGTCGAAGGGCGCGTTGACGTACGGGCGGCAGGCGTCGGTGAACTCGGCCTCGGCCGCGCCCTCGGGCAGCCGGACCAGGGCGAGGTCGATCTCGGCCGGGGGCTGGACGAGTTGGACGGGTTCCTCGCCGTCCGCGGCCGCGGGCCCCGCGGCGGCGCCGAGCGCGAAGCGGGTGCGCAGGATCTCGTGCCGCGCCGTCAGCCGGTGCAGCGCGGCGCGCAGGGCCTCCGGGTCGATCGGCCCGGTCCACCGCCGGTTGAGGTACATGTTGAAACCGGCGTCGTCCGGGTGGAGTTGCTGGAGGAACCAGAGCCGGCGCTGTTCGCCGGTCAGCGGGTGGATGGCGGTGGTCACCGGACGGTCACCTCGGTCTCGGAGCGGCGCGGGGCGGCAAGGGCAGCGGGAGCGACAGGAGCAGCGGGGGCAGCAGGGGTGGCAGGAGCGGTCGCGGCCCGGTCCTGGAGGGTCTTCAGCCCGACCAGGTCGTCGGGCTCGGCGTCGGGGACGTCCCGGTCGAAGTGGCGCAGCACGGGCACGGCCAGGCAGACCAGCACCAGGGCGGCCATCGCGAGGCCGAACAGCAGGTAGAGCAGCCCGATGCCGCGGCCGTCGCCGGTGCCGATGAGCCGGCCCACGGTCGGGGCCAGGGTGCCGTCGTGGTCCATCAGCGGCTGGAGCAGCCGGGGCCCGAGCGGGGCGACCAGGGCGAAGCCGACCGGCAGGGTCGACCAGGCGACCATGGTGTTCACGGCGATCACCCGGCCGTGGAAGCGCAGCGGCACCTTGGTCTGCACGATGGTCGCGTAGACGCCGTTGACCAGGGCCAGGCCGAAGGCCATGCCGAACGCGCCGAGGGCGACCACGACCAGCGACGGGCGCAGCCCGGTGACCAGGCACGCCCCGGCCAGGGCCAGGGTGGCGAGCAGCACCCCGCGCAGCCGCAGGTGGCGCGGCCCGCCCCAGGCGAGCAGGGTGAGCCCGCCGAGTACGGCCCCGAGGCCGGCCGCCGTCGACACCCAGCCGGCCGCCGCGAGCGGGGCGAAGGAGAGCACCAGCGGGGTGGTGAGCAGGAACAGCGGGGAGAGGAAGATGTTCAGCACCGCGAAGAACAGCAGCATGGCCCGGAAGTGCCGGCTGCCGAGGGCCCGCCGGAAGCCCTCGCGGATCTCGGCGGAGACGCTCTCGCGCCGGCGGGCGCCCATCAGGTCGGGGAAGCGGACCGCCAGGGTGACGGCGAGGGCGGCGGCGTAGCTGACGACGTCGAGGGTGAGGATGCCGCCGAGTCCGATCGCGGCGAGCAGGCCGACGGCGAACAGCGGGACGAGGAACTGGGCGAGGCCGAAGGCCATCTGCACCAGGCCGTTGGCCCGGCCGAGGTAGCGCTTGGGGACGAGTTGGGGCACCGCGGCGTTCCAGGCGAGCCGTTGGAAGGTGAGCGCGGTGGAGAGCACGCCGATGAGCACGTACGCGTGCCAGACCTGGAGGCTTCCGGTGAGGTGGAGCAGGAGCAGCAGCGCCTGGGTGGCGCCGGCGGCGAGGTCGCCGTAGAGCATGATCCGGCGCCGGTCGCCCCGGTCGACGACGGCGCCCGCGATCGGTGCGGCGAGGATGCCGGGGACGAGTCCGCAGGCGGCCAGCAGTCCGAACTGGGCCAGGGAACCGGTGCGCAGGTAGATCCAGACCGGGAGGGCGAACTCGGTGAGCGCCGATCCGATCATCGACACCTGCTGCCCGGAGGCGACGGTGAGGAAGCGGCGCATGGTCGGTCGCAGCGGGGCCTGCTCCGCCCGTGGCGCGCCGTCGCCCCGGGAGAGCCCGGCCAGCCACCAGGTCGCGCCGTCGCTCCGGTGGTGCCGTTCCTCCTGGCCGGCGGCGATCGAGCGGTGGACGCGGGTGAGGATCTCCGCGAGTTCGGCGGCCCGGTACTTCAGGTAGAAGTGGCCGGCCTCGTCGAGCACGACGACCGCGGCGGTGTCGGTGAGCCGGTGCCACTCCCGGTAGCGCTCCTGGTAGAAGTCCGTCGCCGGGTCGCGCTCGCCGCAGACGGCGATGATCGGGGCCCTGATCCGGCCGTCCTCGCTGTCGAACAGCCGGGTGAAGTAGCGTTCGGCGTCCTTGGTGCCGGTGCGGCGGTTGCGCACGATCAGCCGCAGCTGCTCGGCGTCGACCTCGTCGGTGTCCAGCCCGGCGGCGGCCAGCACGTTGATCATGCCCTGGTCGTTGCGCAGCCGGTCGGTGAGGTCGGCCCAGCGTTCGCCGACGGCGGCGCCGCGCCCCCGGGGACGGGCAAAGGGGAAGATGCCGCCGAGGTGGACGGCGTCGATCTCCCGGCCGGCGGCCTCGACCTGCCGGGCGATCTCCACGGCCAGGCGGACGCCGACGCCGCAGTGCCCGTACAGCACGATCGGGCCGGGGACGTTCTCGACGATCTCGCGGGCGCAGGTCGCGGCGACCTCGTCGATGTCCATCGCCTCCTCGCCGAGTTCGTGCCCCGGGACGGCGATCGAGTACAGCGCCCAGTCCTCGGGCAGGGCGTCGGCGAGCGGCTTGTAGATGAGCGCGCTGCCGCCGCCGTAGGGGGCGCAGACCACGCTGGCGGTGGTGCGCGGACTCGGCGGGGTGAGCCGGTGGAGCAGGCCGCCGGAACCGCGTTCGGCGGTCGGGTCGGCGACCAGGGCGGCGAGCCGGCGGACGGTGGGGTGGGTGAACAGGTCCATCACGCCGATGGGGGCGGGCAGGTCCGGGAAGGCCCGGCGCAGGCGGGCGACGACCTGGGTGGCGAGCAGGGAGTGGCCGCCGAGGTCGAAGAAGTCGTCGAGCGCGCCGACCCGTTCGACGCCCAGCACCTGGGCCCAGATCGCGGCGATCAGCGTCTCGGCCTCGCCGTCGGGTTCGACGTGTCCGCCGGTCGGCGCCGGGTCCTCGGGTTCGGGCAGCGCCTTGCGGTCGACCTTGCCGTGGGCCAGCAGGGGCAGCGCGTCGAGGACGACGTAGCGGGCCGGGACGAGGTAGTCCGGCAGGACGGCGCCCAGGGTCTCCCGTAGTTCGGCGGGTGTCGGGGCGGGGGCGGCGCCGGGGTGTTCGAGGTAGGCGACGAGATTCTGGCGGACGCCCTCGCCGCGGAGCGTCACGAGCGCCTGGGTGATGCCGGGCAGCGCGGTGAGCGCGGCCTCGATCTCGCCGGGCTCGACCCGGTAGCCGCGGACCTTGATCTGGTCGTCGGCGCGGCCCAGGTACTCCAGCGTGCCGTCCGGCCGCCAGCGGGCCAGATCGCCGGTGCGGTACATCCGCCCGTCGGCGAACGGGTCCTCGACGAAACGTTCCGCCGTCAGGTCGGGGCGGCCCAGGTAGCCGCGGGCGAGCCGGTCCCCGCCGAGGTAGAGCTCGCCCACCACCCCGGGCGGCACCGGTCGGCGGGCCTCGTCCAGTACGTAGCAGCGGGCACCCGCGAGCGGGGTGCCGATCGGTGTGCTGCCGGGTCCCGCCGGGCCCGGCAGGACCTCGTGGACGGTGACGCCGACCGTCGCCTCGGTCGGCCCGTAGTGGTTGAACACCGCGCAGCGGCCCCGGCCGGCGAGGTCCGCCGCCCAGGCCCAGGGCGACGCCTCGCCGCCGAGCACCAGGGCCCGGCGCGGGAGCAGCCGCTCCGCGTCCACGTCGGCGGTCAGCGCGGCCAGGTGCGACGGCGTCATCTTGAGGTAGTCGATGCCCGACTCCTCGATGCGCTCGGCGAGTTCGGCACCGGCGATGCGGCGCGGCAGCAGGTGCACCCGGCCCCCGGTGGTCAGCGCCAGGTACAGCATGGTGATGCTGAAGTCGAAGGACAGGGACTGCAGCAGCCCGTAGGCCGCACCGGGCTCGATCCGCAGGCGTTCCCGCACGCCGGCCAGGTAGTTGAGGATCTGGCGGTGCTGCACCGCCACGCCCTTGGGCTGCCCGGTCGAGCCGGAGGTGTAGATCACGTAGGCGAGGTCGTCCGGCCCGGACGCCTCCGCCAACGGGGCCTCGTCCGGCAGGATTCGACCCTCGCCGACCGGCTCCCGGTCGACGAGCAGCTCGGCGCCGTCGTAGCCGGCGAACGCCGTCCGCAGCCGCGAGTCCGTGACCAGCACCCGCACGCCCGCGTCCGCCACCAGGTGGGAGAGCCGCGCGGGCGGCTGTTCCGGGTCCAGCGGCAGGTAGCCGCCGCCGGCCTTCAGGACGCCCACCAGGGCCGCCGCCAGTTCCGGGGACTGCTCCAGGCACACCGCCACCCGGTCGTCCGGGCCGACGCCCAGCGCCCGCAGCCGGCGGGCCAGGCCGGTGGCCCGGGCCTCGAGTTCACGGTAGGAGAGGGTGCGGCCGTCGAAGACCAGTGCCGGGCGGTCGCCCGCGCCGCGCGCCGCCTCGGCGAGCAGCCCGGTCAGCGTCCCGGGACCGGGCGCGGGCGCGGGCAGTTCGGGGCCCGCCGCCCAGCGCTCGACCACGTCCCGGCGCTCGGCCCCGGTCAGCATGGGCAGGCCGTCGACGGGCTGCGCCGGATCCGCCGTCGCCGCCGCCATCAGCACCTCGAAGCGCTCGGCGAGCCGCCGTACGGTGTCGGCCTCGAAGAGGTCGGTCCGGTAGGTGATCAGGCCGTAGAGCCCGCCGTCCTTCTTCTCCCGCAGGTAGAAGGCGAGGTCGGCGTGGGTCGTGGTGGCCTCGTAGCCGAACCCCTCCGCCGCCGCGGCGGGCGCGGTGGAGGCGGCGCGGTCCCCGTAGTTCTGGAAGGCGAAGGTCACCTGGAACACCGCCGAGCGGCTGACGTCCCGTTCGACGTCCAGGTCCGCCACCATCTGCTCGAACGGCACCTCCTGGTGGGTGTAGGCGTCGAGCGTCGTCTCCCGCACCCGCCCGATCAGGCCCGCGAAGCTCTGCCCCGGCTCCAGCCGGGCCCGGATCGGCAGCATGTTGACGAACGCCCCGACCACGCCCTCCAGTTCGCGGTGGAGGCGGCCGGCCACCGCCGAGCCGACGGCGAAGTCCCGCTGCCCGGAGTGCCGCCCCAGCAGCACCTGGAGGCCCGCCATCAGCACCATGTACGTCGACGCCCCGTGGGCGCGGGCGCACTCGGCGACGGCCCGCACCAGCTCCGGGCTCCAGTGCAGCTCCAGGGCGGCGCCGTCGAAGGTGAGCACCGGCGGACGCGGGCGGTCGACGGGCAGTTCCAGTGCCGGGACGTCGGCGAGTTCGGCGCGCCAGTGGTCCCGGGAGGCGGCCAGTGCGCCGCCGGCCAGCCGCTCCCGCTGCCAGTGCGCGTAGTCGCCGAACTGTACGGGCAGCTCCGGGAGTTCGACGGTGGTGCGGTGGGCGTACTGGGCGTAGAGCGCGTCCAGTTCGCGGTTGAGGATGTCGATGGACCAGCCGTCGCAGACGATGTGGTGCATCACCAGGGCGAGCACGTGGTCCTCGTCGGCGAGCCGGACCAGCAGCGCCCGCAGGAGGGGGCCGCGCGCCAGGTCGAAGGGGCGGCCGACCAGCGCGCCGATCTCGTCGGCGGCTCTTCGCCGGGGGTCCGGATCGTCGGCCGCGTCCACGAACTCGGCCGGGAAGGGGCCCGGTTCGGCGATGGCGACCTCGGCGGTGCCGTGCTCCGTGGTCGGGAACGACATCCGCAGGCTCTCGTGGCGGTTCACCAGGTCGGCCAGGGCGCGGTCCAGCGCCGGGCGGTCCAGCGGCCCGCGCAGCCGGCGGGCCGGCGCCAGCGCGTAGGCCGTCCCGCCCGGTGTGAACTGGTCCATGAACCAGAGCCGTTCCTGCCCGCTGGACAGCGGCGGTGCGCTGCCCTCGGGGCGCGGCTCGACGGTGCGCCGGGGCGCGGCGGCGCCGCGCAGTCGCTGGGCGAGCAGGGCGCGTTTGGTGGCGGACCAGTCGGCGGGCGGGTCCTGGGTGTCGGTCATCGGCGGTCCATTCGGGCGGGGGCGGGAGGGGGAGCGCAGGGGTACTCGCCCGTGGTCAGCGGCGCTCGCGGACGGCCGCGGCGATCCCGGCCGGGGTCGAGGCGTCGAAGAACAGGTCGAAGTCGAGCTCCACCCCGAGCGCGGCGCGGATCCGCGCGGTGATCTGGATGATCGTCAGCGAGTGCCCACCGAACTCGAAGAGGTCGTCGTCCGGGCCGACCTCGGGCAGGCCCAGCACCTCGGACCAGATCGCCAGGACGGCTTCGGTGACGTCGTCGCGGACCTCCGCCACCACCGGGGCGGCACCGGGGGCGGCCGACGGCGGTCCGGCCGCGGGGGCCACGGGCGGCGGGGCGGGCAGGGCGCGGCGGTCGAGCTTGCCGTTCGGGGTGAGCGGCAGGCGGTCCAGCGCCACGAACCGCCGGGGCACCATGAC
Source organism: Kitasatospora sp. NPDC088264 (assembly GCF_040685715.1). NCBI lineage: Bacteria > Bacillati > Actinomycetota > Actinomycetes > Kitasatosporales > Streptomycetaceae > Kitasatospora > Kitasatospora sp. NPDC088264. The sequence goes on along the minus strand of NZ_JBFBIR010000037.1, from coordinate 16,500 downwards.
GGCGGGCAGGGTGCGCAGCAGGTGGTCCCGCAGGTCGGCGGCGCCCGTCGGCCCTGCGCCGGGCGCCGGGACGTGGTAGCCGACCAGCCCGGGCTCCCCCGGGCTCTCCTCGTACACCGTGACGGCCGCCTGCGCGACCGCCGGGTGCTCCAGCAGCGCCGCCTCGATCTCGCCGGGTTCGATCCGGTGGCCGCGGATCTTGACCTGGTCGTCGGCCCGGCCGTGGAAGGCCAGTTCGCCGTCCTCGGTCCAGGCGGCGAGGTCGCCGGTGCGGTACATCCGGCGGCCGGCGGCCGGGGCGTCGGCGGACAGGCCCTCGACAGGCGGGGTGCCGGCGGGCGGGGCGTCGGCGAACGGGTCCGCGGTGAAGCGCTCGGCGGTCAGGTCGGGGCGGCCCCGGTAGCCCTCCGCGACCCCGTCGCCCCCGAGGTGGAGCTCGCCGGGCACCCCGACCGGCAGCGGCCGGTGGTCCGCGTCCAGGACGTACGCCCGGGTGTTGGCGATCGGCCGGCCGATCAGCACGGCCTCCGGCCCGGCCGGGACCTCCGCACAGGTGGACCAGATCGTCGTCTCGGTGGGCCCGTAGACGTTGAACAACCTGGCGACGCCGGCCCGCAGTTCACGGGCCAGCGGCAGCGGCAGCGCCTCGCCGCCGACCAGTGCGGTCAGCCCCGGCGGCAGCGCCCCGGCGCTGAGCAGCACCCGCCAGCCGGAGGGGGTCGCCTGCACGTGGGTCACGCCCTCGCGACGGACCAGGTCGCGCAGGCCCGGGGCGTCCAGGGCGGCGCCGTCCGGTGCGAGCACCAGGCGGCCTCCGGTGGTCAGCGGCAGCAGCAGTTCCAGGCCGGAGATGTCGAAGGAGAGCGAGGTCAGCCCGAGCCACACGTCGTGGGGCCCCGAGCCGAGCAGGTCGGCGAAGGAGGCCAGCAGGTTCACCAGCGCCCGGTGGCCGATCTCCACGCCCTTCGGCCGCCCGGTGGAGCCGGAGGTGTACAGCACGTAGGCGAGGGCGCCCCGCGTCGCCGCCGGGGCGGTGGTGGCCGCCGGTGCCGGGTGGTCCGTCCCGAGCCGGAGCACGGCCGGCGCCGCCGCCGCCAGTTCCAGGGCGGGTTCCCGGTCGGTGACCAGCAGCACGGCGCCGGAGTCGGCGAGCAGGTGCGCCAGTCGCTCGCCGGGATAGCCGGGATCGAGCGGCAGGTAGGCGGCCCCGGCGGCGTGCACGGCGAGCAGCACGGCCGGCAGGTCGGCGGAGCGGTCCAGGTGCAGGGCGACCAGGTCGCCCGCCGCGACCCCGGCCCCGCGCAGCACCGCCGCCAGTTCGTCGACCCGCGCCACCAGGTCCCGGTAGCTCAGCCGCCCGGTGGCGGCGCTGACGGCGGGGGCGTCCGGTGCCTCGGCGGCCCGCTCCCGCACCAGGTCCAGCACCGTGCGGTCGCTCGGGTAGGCGCGGGCGGTGGCGTTCCACCCGGTGGTCACCAGGCGCCGCTCGGCCTCGCCCAGCAGGGCGAGGTCTCCCAGCGGCGTCTCCGGCCGCGCCGTCGCGGCGTCGAGCAGCGCCCGGTAGTGCCCGGCGATGCGCTCGGCGGCGGCCGGCGGCAGGACCGCCGGGGCGTACTGGAGGGAGCAGTCCAGGGCGTCGGCGGTGTCGACCACCTGGAGGTGGAGCGTATTGCGGGCGGCGCCGTTGAACACGGCCCGGTCCACGCGCGCGGCACTGCCCGGGAACACCGGGTCGGCGCCCCGGGCGCGCCGGTACCCGAACGACACCGGGGCCAGGCCGACCCGGGCCGTCAGCCCGCCCACCGCCGCGCCGAACGGCACCGCCCGGAACGGGTACCCGGCGCGCGCCTCGGCGCGGACGGCCCGGGCGTAGCCCGCGAAGGAGTCCCGGACGCTCGTCCCGGACGGCGCGTGGACCGGCAGCTCGTTGACGAACAGCCCCGGCTCACCGGCCTGTTCCGGCGCCCGGACGGACAACGGCACGGAGACCGGGACGGCCTCGCCGCCGTAGCGCAGCAGCAGCCCGTGCAGCGCGGCGAGCAGGAACTCGAAGACAGTGACGCCGCTGCGCCCGGCCGCGTCGGCCAGCCGCGCCCGGGCCGGACCGTCCAGTCGCCAGCCGACCGACTCCCCCGGCCCCGCCGCCGTGACGGCCTGTCGCAGCCCGGGGAGCACCGGCGCCGTCGCGGCGGCCCAGCGCGGGCCGTACCAGTCGGCGGCCCGGCGCACCAGCTCCGGAGCCGGCGGGGCGGGCGAAGAAGGCGGGCAGGGCGGCGTGGCGGCCTCGACGTCGGCACAGGCCTCGGCACAGGCCTCGGCGTCGGCGTCGGCGTAGGCCTCGGCGAGGCCCGCGACCAGGACGTCCTTCGACTCCCCGTCGAACACCGCGTGGTGAACGACGATCAGCAGCTCCGCCGCTCCACCTCCGCGGCGGTAGAGGGTGAACCGCGCCGGCGGTCCGGCCGACAGGTCGAACGGCCGCGCCACCTCCTCGGCCAGCCGCTTCTCCAGGTCCTCCACGCGGTCCCCGGAGGCGTCGACCACCTCCAGGCCCGGGGCGGGCCCCCGCTCCAGCAGCACCTTGCCGTCGCGCTCCACGAACACCACGGACAGCGCGCTGTGACGGTCGGCCAGCGCGGACACCGCCCGGCCGAGCACCCCGGCGTCGACCCGGTCGAAGGAGATCCGGACGGGCATCTGGAACGCCCCGTGCACGGGCCCGAGTTGCTCGGTGAGCCAGATGCCCTGCTGGAAGGACGACGCGGACACGGGGAACGACTCAGGCATCTGCGGCTCGATTCGGCAGTCGGCGAAACGGTAGGGGCACGCGACCGGGCAGCGACGCTGCCGCCACGGATCCGCTGGTGACGCGGCCACCGAATACCGCCCGGCCCACCCCTGGCCGGCCGACCGGCCGCACCGGCCCCCACCCTCCCGGCCGCCCAGATCCCCCCTGCGCACGCCCGGGCCGGAGCCGGTCTTCTCCCCCGCGAAAAAGACCTTGGTCCAAACCTGCCGAGAGATTCGCAGAGAACCCACCCCTCGTCAAGGGTTCTCCACCCGCCCCACCAGGCGTCATGTACGCGCCCAGCCTGCGGAAATCCCGCCGTTCCGACTCCGTCCACGAGCCCGCCATGGACGGCGGGGCGACGACGGCGGCTCCGCGCCGGAGCGGATCAGGCCCGGAGCGGATCAGGCCCGGAGCGGATCAGGCCCGGGCCGGGCGGCCCCGGTTCACCTGCCCGGGGCGGCGGCCGCGAAGCCGCCGAGGAAGGCGAGCGCCTCCTCGGCCGGGCTCCCGGGGGCGGCCGTGTAGACGACCAGGAGGTGGCGCGCGGCGCCCGGCGCCTGGAAGGTCTCGTAGTCGAGCGTCACGTCGCCGACCACGGGATGCCGGAAGCGCTTGGGGCCGTGGGTCTTCTCGTGCACGTGGTGGCCGGCCCACAACCGGCGGAAGGCGGCGCTGCCGAGTGCCAGTTCGCCGATCAGGCGCACGAGTTCGGGATCGTGCGGCTGCCGGCCGGAGGCCATCCGCAGGATGCCGACGGTGGTGCACGCGGCGTCCTCCCAGTCGAGGTGGACGTCCGGCGCGCCCGGGTCGAGGAAGATCCGGCGGGCCAGGTTGCGTTCGCGCGGCGGGAGTTGGGGGAAGTCGGCGATCAGAGCGGCGGCCAGCCGGTTCCACGCCAGGACGTCGTTGCGGTCGTTCATGATCAGCGCGGGGGTGGTCGGCATCGCCTCCACGACCCGACGCAGGGCGGGGCGCAGGGCGTCGCCGTCCCCTCCGGCGCCCGCCGCCCTGGCCGCCGAGCGGCGGGGCGGGCGGGCCAGGTCGTACAGGTGGGCGCGCTCGGCGGGGCCGAGCCGCAGGGCGCGGCCGAGCGCGTCGAGCACCTCGTCGGACGGGCGCTCGGCGCGGCCCTGTTCCAGCCGGACGTAGTAGTCGGTGCTGAGGCCGACCAGTTCGGCGACCTCCTCGCGCCGCAGGCCGGGCACCCGGCGGCGTCCGGTCGGCGGCAGCCCCGCCTGCGCGGGTGACACCAGCGCCCGCCGGGTGCGCAGGTAGTCGCCGAGGCTGGCGGCGAGCGTGATCGGTTCGGCCATGCGTTCCAGTATGGGGCGCCCGGCCGGGGGTGCGGGGGCCGGAGGGTGGCCCTGTCACACCCAGGGAACGGGGCTCTCTTCACCCGGCGGCGGCGCCCGCGAACGATCGGGGCCATGACTGTTTCTCCCCGCCTCGACGACGCCCGTCCCGAAGGCGCCCGTCCCGAAGACGCCCGCCGCGCCGCGCCGCCCCGGACCGAGCACCCGTCGGGCACGGCCGCTCCCCCACCGCGTACCGACGGCGGTCCGGGCGGCTACTGGGCGACCGTCACCGCCGTCGGCTGCGCCAGCATGATGCTGCCGTTCTCGGTGACCGGGGCCGCCGTGGCGCTGCCCAGCATGACCGCGCGGCTGGGCTCCTCGGTGGGCGCCGCCCAGTGGATGCTGAACGCCTTCAACCTCACCTTCGCCGCCCTGCCGCTGGCGGCCGGCGGCCTCGCGGACCGGATCGGCCGGCGGCGCGTGCTGCTGTCGGGGATCGCGCTGGTCGGCGCGCTGTCCGCGGTGGTGGCGCTCGCGCCGTCGATGGCCGTGGCCGACGCCGCCCGGGCGGTGCAGGGGTGCGGGGCGGCCGCCGTGCTGGCGGCGGGCGCGGCGGTCCTGGCCCAGTCCACCTCCGGGCGGCGCCGACGGCTCGCCTTCGGGATCCTCGGCACCTCCTTCGGCACCGGCCTGGCGATCGGGCCGCCGGCCGCCGGCCTGCTGGTGGAGGCGGCCGGCTGGCGGTCGGTCTTCCTGCTCGTCGCCGTCCTGGCCCTGCCCGCGTGGCTGTGCGCCACCCGGGCCCCGGAGTCCCGCAACCCGGACCACCCCGGGATCGACCTGCCCGGGGTGGTCTGCTTCACCGGCGGGCTCGCCGCGCTGTCGTACGCGCTCGTGCAGGCCGGCACCGCCGGCTGGACGGCGCCGGGCACGCTGCTGCCGCTGGCGGGCGCGGTGCTGCTGCTGGTCCTGTTCGCCGGGGTGGAGGTCCGCCGGGCCGGGCGCGCCATGGTCGACGTCCGGCTGTTCCGCAGGCCCGAGTTCCTCGCCGTGGTGTGCCAGCCGTTCACCGTCACCCTGGGGTTCGTCGTGCTGCTGGTCTACCTCCCGGCCTACCTCCAGGGCGTGGGCGGCAGGAGCGTCCTGACCAGCGGTCTGCTCCTGCTGCCGATGACGGCGCCCGTCCTCCTGCTGCCGTTGGTGGCCGGGCGCCTCGCCGCCGCCGTCTCCGTCCGGGCGGTGCTGACCGCCGCCTCCGCGCTGATCGCGGCGGGCTCCCTGCTGCTGGTGACGGTGCGCGGCGACGGGTCGTGGCTCGCGCTGGCGGTGCCGCTGCTGCCGTTCGGGGCCGGGGTCGGACTGGCCTTCGGGGTGATGGACGACGCGGCCGTCGGGACCGTCCCCGCCGAGCACGCCGGGGCCGCCGCGGGCGTCTTCAACACGATGCGGATCACCGGGGAGTCCGTGGCCGTCTCCGGGGCCGCCGCGCTGCTCAGCACGCTGACCGCCGCGCACCTGGGCGGCAGCGGCCTCGCCGCCGACGAGGCGGCGCAGCTCGCGGGGCAGGCCGTCCAGGGCAGGGTGGCCGCGGCGCACCAGGCCGCTCTGGCCGCCGGGTTCACCGACGCCCTGCACGTCCTCGGGCTGGTCCTCGCCGCGCTGTCCGCCCTCGGCGCGGTGCTCACCTACCTCGCCCTGGCGCCGGACGAGTCGGCCTGACCTGCCGTCGGAGCCGGTGCCGGGCCCGGGGCCGCCGGAACACGGCAGGGCCCGCCCGGGAGGTCGGGCGGGCCCTGCCGTCATGCGGTGCGCGTCACATGTTGATCATGTGGCCGGCGAGGCCGTGGATGGCCTCCTTGACCGCCTCGCCGAGGGTGGGGTGGGCGTGCACGTTGCGGGCCACCTCATGGACGGTGAGGTCCCACTGCTGGGCCAGGGTCAGCTCGGGCAGCAGCTCGGTGACCTCGGGGCCGATCAGGTGGGCGCCGAGCAGCTCGCCGTGCTTGGCGTCGCTGATGACCTTGACGAAGCCGATCGGGTGACCGAGGCCGTGCGCCTTGCCGTTGGCGGTGAACGGGAACTTGGCGACCTTGACGTCGTGGCCCAGCTCGCGGGCCTGCGCCTCGGTGTAGCCGAAGGAGGCGATCTGCGGCTGGCAGTAGGTGGCGCGCGGGATCATGGCGAAGTCGACCTCCATGGTCTCCGCCCCGCCGATGGTCTCGGCGGCGATCACGGCCATCGTCTCGGCGGCGTGCGCGAGCATCAGCTTGGCCGTCACGTCGCCGATCGCGAAGATGTGCCCGGCGCTGGTACGGCCGCGGCCGTCCACCGCGATGGCGCCGCGGTCGGTCAGCTTGACGCCCGCGTTCTCCAGGCCGTAGCCGTTGACGCGCGGCGCGAAGCCGATCGCCTGGAGCACCTTGTCGGCCTCCAGCACCTGCTGCCGGCCGTCCCTGGTGACGGTGACCTTGACCTTGGCGTTCGGGTCGCTGTCGTCAATCGACTCGACCCGGGTGGAGGTGAGCACCTCGATGCCGAGCTTGCGGTACTGCTTGGCCAGTTCGGTGGAGACCTCGACGTCCTCCAGCGGCACCACGCGGTCCAGGAACTCGACGATGGTGACCTTCACGCCGTAGTTGTGCAGCACGTACGCGAACTCGACGCCGATCGCGCCGGCGCCCGCGATGATGATGCTCTCCGGCAGCTGCTCGGTGAGGATCTGCTCCTCGTAGGTGACCACCCGGTCGCTCAGGCTGGTGCCGGGCAGCAGCCGGGTGGTGGCACCGGTGGCGATGACGCAGTGGTCGAAGGTGACGACGTCGAAGCCGCCGCCGCTGAGCGCGACCTGGAGGGTGTGGTCGTCGACGAAGGTGCCCCAGCCGTCGTACTCGGTGATGCCGTTCTTCTTCATCAGGTAGTGGACGCCCTTGACCCGGCCGTCGGCCACCGAGCGGCTGCGGCGGAAGGCCTCGCCGAAGTCGAAGGTCACCTGGCCCTCGACCTTGATGCCGAAGGTCTTGGCCTCCTTGGTGAAGATGTGGGCGAGCTCGGCGTTGCGCAGCAGGGCCTTGGAGGGGATGCAGCCGACGTTCAGGCAGACGCCGCCCCAGTACTTGGCCTCGATGACCGCGGTCTTCAGGCCGAGCTGAGCGGAGCGGACGGCGGCGGTGTAGCCGCCGGGGCCGGCGCCGAGGACGACGACGTCGTAGTGCGTGCTCATGTTGCTGACTCCTCCGAGGGTGTCACGGTCCCGTGATCTCGGTCCCATGGTGTCAGGACCGGGTTCGACGCACCCACCGGGTCTCGGCGGATGCGCTCCGCGCGGCACCGTACCCGGCCCGGGGCCGGATTGTCAGTGTCCTCGGCTACGGTGCTCGCAACCTCGCCGGGCAGGGGCGGGGCCCGGGGGAGGTCCGGGGCGGGGCCCGGGCCGGGGCTCGGAGGTGCGAGCGGGAGGAGGGGCCGAATGGCGGACGAGCGCGGCGGAGCCGGCGGGTGGGACGGGTGGGCCCGCCGCCCGAGGACGGCAGCGGGCCCACCCGGGCGTCAGGCCGTCACCTCGTGGGCGTGGCCCCCGCTCATACCGCCGCCGCCCGCCTGGCCGGCGGGGCGCTGCGGCGGCACGGGCCGGTTCAGCGAGGAGAGGTCCCAGGCGTAGGTGCCGACGGCATGGGCGATCACGTCGATGTTGACGTCGAAGGCGTCCATGTCGATGTTCTTCAAGCCGTCGCAGGCCTTGTGGTAGCAGGCGTCGAAGGCCACGCCCGCCGTGCCGCCGTAACGGCCCTCCTGCGCCGACGACTTGACCACCTCGGCGCCGGTGTCGGTGCCGCCGGCCGGGATGCCCGCGTCGATGAACGGGCCGTAGTCGGAGCGGCCGTCGAAGGCGGTCGGCTCGTGCGGCAGGCCCCGGCCGTCCAGGTAGCCGGTGAGGTCCCGCTCGATCTGCGCCGAGCCCTCGGGGCCGGCGCCGCCGCCGGTGCTGCCCGAGCCGTCGTAGACGAACTGCGCGTAGTTGGGAGAGGCGATCATGTCGAAGTTGAGGTAGAGCCTGATCTTCTTCCGGTCCGCCTCGGAGAGCGACTTCACGTAGGCCTCCGAGCCCTTGAGGCCGAACTCCTCGGCGGACCACCAGGCGAACCTGACCTTGTTCTTCACCGGGTGGACGGTCAGGTTGCGCGCGACCTCCAGGATGCCCGCCGCACCGGAGCCGTTGTCGTTGATGCCGGGCCCGGCCGCGACGGAGTCCAGGTGCGCCCCGACCATCACGGTGTCGGCCGGGTCGCCGCCCCTGGTCTCGGCGATGACGTTCCAGGTCTTGCGCGGCTCCATGACGGTGCGGATGTCGAGGTTCAGCCGGACCTGGCCGGCGGCGGCCTTCGCGGCCAGCGCCTCCCCGGCGGCCCGGGTGATCCCGCCGACGGGGATCCTGCCGGCCGCGGGGTCCCCGAGGGTGCCGTTGAGGTCGCCGTCGGTGTTGTTGTAGATGATCGCGCCCACCGCGCCGACCGTCGCGGCCGCGGCCTGCTTGACGGCGAAGCCGCAGCCGCCGCGCTGGATCAGCGCGATCCGGCCGGTGAACGCGCCGGCCGGGTAGTCGGTGGGCGCGCAGCCGGTCGTGGCGCTGACCGGGGCGACCGCCAGGTCGGCGGTCAGGCCCGCGTCCGGACCGCCGAGCGAGTACGTCATGGCGGTCAGCGGGATGCTCTCGGCCTGCGGGGACAGCACCTGCAGCCGCTCCGAGCGGGCCTCGAAGAAGGTGTACTCGAACTCCTGCCGGGACACCTTCAGCCCGGCCCGGCGGGCCTGCTCGTAGACGTAGCGCGCGGACTCGTCGTGCCCCTTCGAACCGGCCACCCGGGTACCGCCGTTGCGGTCGGCGATCCGCTGGAGCGCGGCCAGGGTGTCGTGGGCGCTCTCGGCGTCGGCGGCATCGACCAGGCGCGCGGCGAGCCTCTCGCCTCTGCGCACCGGGTCCGGGTCGGCGGCCGCGCCACCGGCCCCGGCCAGCAGCAGCGGGGCGGCCAGGGCGGCGACGGTCAGTACGGCGCCCGCGCTCCGGACGGTGGCAGTGCGCGGGCGCTGGTCCCGGCGCTGCTGGTGCGGTATCGGGGTGGACTGGTCGAGCGGGCTGGTCGGGCGGAGGGGCAGGGAGATCGGGCGGCGGGCTCGGGGCTTCAAGGCGACTCCTTCCGGCGGTCCGTGAACTCCCGATTTGACATGACCGGCATCACGTTGCCAAGGCCGCCGCGCGGCCGCGGGATGCGGACGGCGGCGGAGGCGGTGATCCTGGAGGGGTGGGGCCGTCTCTTCCAGGAGCGTGACCAGATGTCCATGTTGGATAAGCTCAAGGGCCTGCTGAAGGGCCACGAGGACCAGGCCGACAGGGCCGTCGACAAGGCGGGGGACGCCGTCGACGAGCGCACCCAGGGCAAGTACAGCAGCCAGGTGGACTCCGCCCAGGAGCAGGCGAAGAACCAGTTCCGCGACCAGCCGCCGCAGCAGTAGACCGAACCCCGCCGTACGCCTGCGGCCCCGGTCAGGCCCGCCCGGCCGCACCGGGGCCCAGCTGTTCCGGGCCGTCGTTCGGCTGTTCCGAGCCGGGGTTCAGGCGTTGCGGGTCAGCGTTCAGCCCTTCCGGGCCGGGGCCGATCCGTCCTGGACCTGCGGTCAGCCGTCCCGCTCCGGCGCGGCCTCGGCCGCGGGCTGCCGGGCTCCTGCCTCGCCGCCCGTGCCGCCAGTGCCGTCCGCGCTCCCGGCCCCGCAGTTCTCGCACGGTTGCGGCCCTGGCCGCTCGCGCAGGCGCCCGCACTCCGGGCACACCCGGTCCAGCCAGCAGGCCGCCTCTCCGCCTTCGTCCATGCCTCCGAATTCTGCCCGGAGCGCCCGCACCGACGAGAGTAGACACTGTCTACAGCAGCCTGGTAGACAAGGCCCATGACCGATCAGGACAAGGACCTGCGCGCACGCCTGGTGGCCGCCGGCGTCGAACTGGTGACCAGGGAGGGCGTCCACGCCCTCGGTCTGCGCGAGATCGCCCGGCAGGCGGGGGTCTCGCACGGAGCCCCCCGCCGCCACTTCCCCACCCACCGCGAACTGCTCGCCGCCATCGCGCGGCACGGGTTCGGCAGGCTCACCGACACCCTGGCCGGCGCCGACGCGATGGCCGCCACCACCGACGCGGCCCCCCGCACCCGGCTCGACGCGCTCGCCCGCGCCTACCTCGGCTTCGCGGCGGCCAACCCCGGCATGTTCGAGCTGATGTTCCGTCACGACCTGCTGGAGGGCAGCGGAGCCGAGCTGCGGCACACCACCCTGCCGATGTTCCACACCGTCGCCCGCCTGGTCGGCGAGGCCCGCCCGGAGTCCACCGATCCCGGACCGGCGGCCGCCGCGCTGTGGGCGAACCTGCACGGCCTGGCCCAACTGCGCGCCTGGGGCAGCCTGCGGCTCATCACCGGCGGCGAGGACGTCGAACCGCTGCTGCGCGCCGCCCTGGACGCCCACCTCGGCCCGGCTCCCGAGGCCCTCCCCCGGGGAGCCGTCACACGCCGGTGAGGCCGTCGATGCTCTCCCGGAGCAGGTCCGCGTGGCCGTTGTGGCGGGCGTACTCCTCGATCAGGTGCACCAGGATCCAGCGCAGCGAGACCGTCTCCGAGCCGAACACGGCCGCCGCCCGCTCGGAGAGGCGTCCGGTGTCCTCCAGCGCCGCCGCGGCGGCCAGTTCGCGGCCCTGCTCGACCTCCGCCCGCCAGTCGGCCAACGCCTCGGGCATCCCCCGGTCCGGGGTGAGCGCGTAGCCGCCCTCGCCGTCCGCGCCGTACAGCGGCGGCGCTTCCCGGCCGGCCAGCACCCGCTGGTACCAGGTGCGTTCGACCTCGGCGAGGTGCTGGACCAGGCCCAGCAGCGTCATCGTCGACGGCGGGACGGCCGCCAGCCGGACCTGCTGGTCGTCGAGTCCGGCGACCTTCTGCACAAGAGTCACCCGATGGAACTCCAACCAGCCTTCCAGCATGGCGCGTTCGTCTGCGTGCGGGGACGGCAGCGGCCGCCCGTCGAGTGTCGGTCCCATGGCTTCCACTGTGGCACAGCCGGGCGACCGGAGTCGATCATCCGACCGGCTTCGGGGCCGGTCGCCCTGGTCCGCCAACGGCGCGGGCCGCAGGGGCCCGCGCCGGGCCAGGAGAAGCAGCAGGCCGAGCTGCACGGCCGCACCCACGGCCGGCCCCGCCCACACCCCGGTCACCCCGAGCGGCCCCGACAGGGCCGCGGAGGTGGCGAGTTGGGCGCCCGGGCCGAGCGGCACGGAGAGCACCAGCGGCCAGCCGGCGCCCGCCGCCTGGCGCACCCCGCCGAGGGCGACCACCAGCGCGTACGGGAGCAGGTGGAGCACCGCCATCCGCAGGAAGCCGACGGACTGCACGGCCGCCACCGGGTCGTCGGTGAACAGCGCGGTCAGCGGGACGGCGAGCGTCGGGGACAGCGCCGCCGCGACGGCGCCGAGGAGCGCGGCGAGGCGTCCGGTGGCGCGGTGCAGCGCGCCCGGCGCGGTGGCGCGGTGCAACGCCCAGCGCGGTGGCGCGGTGGCGCGGCCCGCGCCGCAGAGGCGGGCGGCCTCGATCGCGGCGGCCTGCCGGAGTGCGTAGAACGCCATGGTGACGACCAGCAAGGCCCGGTAGCCGATGCCGTACCCGGCCACCGCCGCGACGCCGAAGCCCTCGACCAGGGCGAGTGGCGAGTTGGGCCGTGCCGACGGCCATCCGGGCGGTGAAGTCCAGGCCGAACGGCGCTCCCGCGCGGACGATCCGGCCCGCCGCCGCGCCGGTTCCCCGGCGGGTGCGGGCAGCCGTGGCCCCAACCGCAGGGTGACGGCGGCGACCGCCCCGCCGAGGCCGGCCACCCAGAAGGTGCCGATCACCGAGACGATCACGCCGGACAGCAGTTCGGCGTAGACCGGTCCGGCCAGCGCGGCCAGTCGTCGCGACGGACGCCCGCGCATGCTTCCTCCCCCGTTCCGCCGCCCGCCGGCGGCATGTCTCGAATAGAGATATATCTTATCGAGGCACATCGACAAGAGGTAACATGGGGCGCGCCACAGGGCGCACTCCGACGAAAGGGCTTCGACCGTGCTGACCCTCGCGATCCTCGGCTTCCTGTACGACCAGCCGCTGCACGGCTACCAGCTCAAGTCCCGGATCACCGGCCTCACCGGCCACGTCCGGCCGGTCAGCGACGGCGCGCTCTACCCCGCCATCGCCAGACTGGAGAAGGCCGGACTGCTGCGCCGCCGCACCGAGCCGGGCAGCGGGGCCGCACCGCGCCAGACGCTGGAGCTCACCGAGGAGGGCCGGACCGAACTGCGGCGCCGGCTGGCCGACCCGGAGCAGGCCGAGATCACCGACCAGATCCGCTTCTTCGCGCACGCCGCCTTCCTCCACCACCTCGCCGACCCGCCCGCGCAGGCGGCCGTGCTCCGGCGCCGGCTGGCGTTCCTGGACGAGCCGAGCAGCTTCTCCTACGACGGTGAGGGCCGCGCGGTCACCGCCGAGCTGGAGCCGAACCCCTTCCGGCGCGGCATGCTGCTGGTCGCCCGGGCCTCCACGGCGGCCGAGCGGGCCTGGCTGGCGGAGACCATCGCCGAGCTGGACGGCCCGGCGCACTGACCCGTGAGGCCGGGGACGCGACCCGGCGCGCGCCTTCGCACAGCAGCGCGAACGCGCGAAATCGCGCCGTTCCGAGCCGGCTCCCAGTCGGCCTCCGCGTCGCTATGATGATCGGCCTCACGTCCACGGCGTCCCCTCCGCGGCGTGAACCCGCCACCGCGCCCCGCCCGCCCTCCTGGAGGCCGCCGTGCCCACCGCCGAGACCGCAGCCACCCGCCCCGCGCCACTGACCCGGGACGACATCCCCGGCTGGTTCTTCCGTCTCGACCGGGCGGCCTTCGGCCACCTGCTGGCGGCCCAGACCACGGCGGGCGCCACCGGCGACATCCTCGAACTCGGCAGCTACCTCGGCCGCAGCGCCGTCCTGCTCGGCGACCACCTCCAGACCGGCGAGCGGCTGACCGTCTGCGACCTGTTCGACTCCGAGGCGGGCGACGCGGACAACGCCGCCGAGATGGCGATGTCCTACCGCAAGACCCTCACCCGGAGCGCCTTCGAGGCCAACTACCTCGCCTTCCACGGCGAGTTGCCGGAGATCGTGCAGGCGCCCACCTCGGTGCTGGCCGACGGCCGGATCCCGGCCGGGAGCTGCCGCTTCGTCCACGTCGACGCCTCCCACCTGTACGAGCACGTCGCCGGGGACATCGCAGTGACCAGGGCGGCGCTCGCCGAGAACGGCGTCGTGGCGCTGGACGACTACCGCTCGGAACACACCCCCGGCGTGTCGGCGGCGGTCTGGGAGGCGGTCTTCACCGGCGGCCTGCGGCCGGTGCTGCTCACCCCGATGAAGTTCTACGGCACCTGGGGCGACGCCGCGGCCGTCCGGCAGGTCCTGCTCGCCCGCGACTGGCGGGCCGAGGGCTACACGGTGGACGACGACACCATCGCCGGGGAGCCGGTGCTGCGGCTCAACTACCAGGTCAAGGCCCCCGTCCAGCAGTCCACCTCGCGCCGGCTGGCGCTGGACCTGCTGCCGCCGGTCGCCACCCGGGCGACCCGCCGGGTGCTCCGGACGCTGCGCGAACGCCGCGCCGTCCGCCCCGTTCCGGCGTCCTGACGCTCCGGCGCGCCGACGCGCGCCCGCAACTCCCCCGCCACGGCCACGGCTACGGCTACGCGCCCATCGCCGGGGGCGCGGGATTCTCCGGCGGCCGGGCCCGACCGGACCAGGGCGGTGGCGTGGATCTTCCACGCCACCGCCCTTTTCATATGTCTGACATATCTTCAATTCAACGCCTCACTCGAATGAGTGAATCTCCCTTAAAGATTTGCCCACGGAACGTTAAAGGTCGCATAGTGATGGAGCCTCAGTTGGGTCTAGGGAAGACCAAGTTCAGGCAAAGCCACCGCGAGTGAGGAGAAGGCCTTGTTCCACGGAACCACGGCGTCGGGCCACGGGCAGCGGCTCCGCGAGGAGATCACGAGCCCGGGAGCCACGCCCCTCATCGGCGTCTACGACATGTACTCGGCCTCCATCGCGGCCGAGCACTACAACGGCATGTTCGTCTCCGGATTCGGCTTCGCCGCCTCCTACTACGGCCTGCCCGACATCGGATTCATCGCCTGGCCGGACATGGTCGGCTTCGTCGAACGGCTGCGCGGCGCCTTCCCCCGGCACCATCTCCTGGTCGACATCGACGACGGCTACGTCGATCCCGAGGTCGCCTGCCACGTCGTGCGCAGGCTCGAACGCATCGGCGCGTCCGGCGTCATCCTGGAGGACCAGAAACGGCCGCGCCGCTGCGGCCACGCCGACGGCAAACAGGTCCTCCCGCTGGAGGAGTACCTGGAGAAGCTGGACCTCGTCCTCGCCAACCGGACGGACCTCCTGGTGGTCGCCCGCACCGACGCCACCGAGGAGGACGACATCCTGCGCCGCGCCCGAGCCCTCGCCGCCACCGACGCCGACGTGGTGCTGGTCGACGGGGTGCGCAGCGAGGACTGGATCCGGCGGATCCGGCGGGTCGTCGGCGACAAGCCGCTGCTGTTCAACCAGATCGCCGGCGGCAAGTCCCCCCGGTTGTCGCTCTCCGAGCTGACCGAGCTGGGGGTGGACGTCGCGATCTACAGCACGCCCTGCCTGTTCGCGGCCCACCGGGCGATGGACGAGGCGCTGGCCGGGCTGAAGGTGGCCGACGGGCGGCTGCCGGCCGGCGCCGGGGAGAGCCGGCAGATCGGCGTGCGGGAGTCCACCGAACTGCTGGAGCGGAACATCGCGCGCTCACGCCCGCTCACGGGGGTGACGGTGTGACGGCCGGGCTGCGCGGTCCCGCCCCGCCCCCGGCGGCCGCCGTCCTGCGGGCCACCGCGCTGGGGCTGGCCGGGGCGTGCGGCCTGCTCGCCGGCGCGGCGGCGCCCGCGGCGGCGGGCGGGGGGCTGATCACGCTCGTCGACAACTCCAACGCCGATTCCTGGGTGGAGATCGACCGCACGGCCAACGTCCAGAACGGCAGCGGCTCGGCGGGCAGCGACCACGACGGCGCCGGGTCCCTGGTGGGCGGCCTGCTCGGGTCCGGCCCGGGCGGGGCGGCGATCGGGGGTGGCCGATGACCGACGACACCGCCCGCCGGGGCCGGCGGCGCGGGCCGCGGCCGCGCCGGTTCGACCCGTACCTGGTCGCGCTCGCCGGGGCGGTCGGCCTGGCCGCCCTGTTCCCGGCCACCGGGGGCTCGGCGCGGGTGGCGGCCGTGGCCTGCAACCTGGCGGTGGCGCTGCTGTTCTTCCTCTACGGCGCCCGGCTCTCCGCCCGCGAGACGCTGGCCGGGCTGCGCCACCTGCGGCTGCACGGGCTGGTGCTCGCCGCCACCTTCGGCCTCTTCCCGCTGCTCGGGGCGGCCACCGCACTACTCACGCCCGTCCCGCTCAGTGGGCAGTTGCAGACCGGGGTGCTGTTCCTCTGCCTGCTCCCGTCGACGGTGCAGTCCTCGGTGGCGCTGACCGGCACCGCCGGGGGCAGCGTCCCGGCGGCGATCTGCGCCGGGACGTACTCCAGTCTGGCCGGGCTGCTGCTGACCCCGCTGCTGGCGGCCTGGCTCCTGGACGTGCACACGGCGCTGTCGGCCGAGGGGCTGCTGCGGATCGGGGCCCAGTTGCTCGCGCCGTTCCTGCTCGGGCAGGTGCTGCGGCCGTGGATCGGTGCCTTCCTCGCCCGGCACAGACGGGTGCTGACGCCGGTGGATCGGGGCTCGATCCTGCTCGTCGTCTACACCGCGTTCAGCGCGGCGACGGCCCAGGGCAGCTGGGGCCTGGCCACCCCGGGCGCCCTGCTCGGCCTGCTCGCGGTGC
The DNA here is from genome assembly GCF_040685715.1 of Kitasatospora sp. NPDC088264. Classification (NCBI taxonomy): domain Bacteria; kingdom Bacillati; phylum Actinomycetota; class Actinomycetes; order Kitasatosporales; family Streptomycetaceae; genus Kitasatospora; species Kitasatospora sp. NPDC088264. Next base: position 466 of record NZ_JBFBIR010000037.1, on the reverse strand, counting down.
TGCTCGCCCTGCTGGCCGCCGCGCTCGCGGTCACCGGGCTCGGCGCACGGCTGCTGGGGCTCGACCGGCCGGCCACCATCGCGGCGGTGCTGTGCGGCTCGCAGAAGAGCCTGGCGAACGGCCTGCCGATGGCCACCGTGCTCTTCGGGCCCCAGGCCGGGCTGCTGGTCCTGCCGCTGATGGCGTATCACCAGCTCCAGCTGGTGGCCGGCACCGTGCTCGCCGGCCGTTGGGCCCGCGCGCCGGACACCACACCCGCCGGGCAGGCCCCGCCCGCCGATCGGGTACCGGGCGCGCTCACGGGGCCGGGCGGGCCGCCCGTTCCCGGGTGAGCCGACGCCTGGGGCAGGTGCCTGGGCCCGACGTCTGGACTCGACGTCTGGGGCCAGCGCCTGGGGCCGGACGGCGGCTGCCGGCCGCGGGGGGCGCCCCCCCCGCCCCCCCCGCCCCCCCCCCGCCCGCGCCC
>NZ_JBFBIR010000036.1:0-83698 GCF_040685715.1 Kitasatospora sp. NPDC088264 | reverse complement strand
CGCAGCAACTCGGCACGCTCGTCCTCAGACAGCGAGATCACCACGGCAGAAGGCCCAGGATGCGACACCATAAAAGGGTATCAACTTACCCTCATGATTTGTGGCGCATCACACTAGCGTGCGAAGTGCTCGGCCCCACACGGCGGACGACCACCCCCGTGCCATCCGACCCGACCGGCCGCTACGCCAGGAGACCTGAGCCGCGCCGGCCCCGGAACGGGAGCACTCCAGACTGATCTCGCCCCGGTGCCGGCGTTGCGAGGTGAAGTAGGTGTACGGGGAGTCGTGGTGGTAGAAGCGGGCCACCGAGGGGTCCGCGAACAGGACCGCACCGCAGCCGTACGGCTGGAGACCGTGCTTGTGCGGGTCGACGACCACCGAGTCGCAGTGGGCGACGGCGCGCCAGGGCTCCGGGTCCACCAGGGGTTCGACCGGGCCCTCGCCTGCCCCTCGGCTTTCGTTCCAGTGGGCCAGGAGCGTGAAGTAGCCCCCGTACGCGGCGTCGACGTGCACCCGGGCCCCGTGGCGGCGGGCGAGTCGGAGGATGTCGTGGACGGGGTCGACCGCGCCGAGGCCGGTGGTCCCGGCGGTGGCGACGACGGTGCCGACGTCACCGGTGCGCAGCAGGCGCTCCAGCGCGTCGACGTCCATGCGGCCCCGGCGGTCGACGGGTACGGCGTGCACGGGTACGCCCAGCAGGTGGCACGCCCGGCTGTGCGTGTAGTGGGCCTCCGTGCTGTAGGCGACGGCCTTGCCGGGGTGGATCTGCCGGGCGACGAACAGGGCTTCCAGGTTCGCGATGGTGCCGCTGCTGGTGAAGTGGCCGAGGTGGACGCCCAGGCCGAACATGCCGGCCAGGGCCTCGACGGCCTCCACCTCCAGGTCGGAGGTGGCCGGTCCACCGTCCAGGGCATGGTTGTTGGGGTTGATCAGCATGGCCGCCAGATACCCGACGACCGCCGCCGGATGCGGTGGCTTGAGCATCTGGCCGGCATAGCGCGGATGGAAGAACGGATAGCTGGCGCCCAGCCGTGTGGCGAGGTCGCCGAACGCCGTGCGCATCGCGTCCTCGTCCACCGCGAGCGACGGGTGCCGGGCGACGGGCCCGTAGCCGTCGGCCCAGGTCCGGACCTCCTCGACCGCCTGTCCCAGCCAGTGCGTCAGGTCCACTTCGTCCTCCTTGTCCGTTGCACGGCACCCGCACCGCTGCACGCTCCCCCCTGGGGGGCGGGCCGCGGGCAGGCTTCTCGTGGGCGGTGACCGGCGTGTGCTGCGCGGGGTCGGCGGGGCCCGCGTGGCGTCAGGGATCCCCTGCCCGGCCTTCGCAACAGCAGGCGCCGGCCGGGTCGCCGGGCCTGACGATTCAGTGGAACACGCGGCCGATGGACTCTGAGGCATCGCGAGACGAAGAAAGTTCGCGCCATGACCACGTGTCGTTCGGAGGCCATCCGCTCGCACGGGCGGCGGCCGCCCAGATGGCTCGGCACATCGAGGGACCTCGGGCGGGGCGGTGGCCACCATTGCCCGCCGGACGTGCGGCCGGTTTCCGCCAGAGCAGCGGGTAGCCGATCTCAGGGAACGCGCACAGCCGGAGGATTCACCCCCAATCCGCAAGGCCGGTAGAGCAGTCGGCGCCGCACGCACCTCCCTCGGCATCGTGTCGACGGGCCCGGATGTCAGAACCTGGACCGATTCGCCCAGACGGCCGAGGGTGGCGTCGACTGTCTCGGACATGCCGGGGCGGGATGCCCGCGAGGCTTCACCGGGTCAAGTAGTTTGCCAACAAACAAAAGTGATCGCCGTCCCGGACCGGGGGGATTCCCGGGGATAGCGGCACATTCCTTCGCCAGGCAGAGGTTACGCATATGAAAGACGATCAGCACGGAGAAGCATCGCCCGCATCCCCCCGGTCCGGCACCGCTTCCGTCCCCCGCCGATCGCTACTCAAAGCGGCGGGCGTCGGCGGTACCGTGGCCGCCCTCGGCCTCGGAGCGACGGCCCCCGCCACAGCCGCGGGACGACCGGGCCGCCCGGCCGCCGCAAGCGCCCCGCGGACGACCAACACCGTGGATCTGTACTGCAGCGTGAAGATGGGGCAGTTCGACGCCTCCGGCAACGGCACCATGACCGTGACCTGCGGCAACTTCGGCCCCGACAACGCCACCGGCCCGGTGTCACTGAAGTTCATCACACCGTTCTTCATCAACGTCCCCACCCTGCCCAGCACCCCCGGGGGCACCGCCACCTGGCTCTACCAGAACACCGCCGTGGACGCGCCGTCCATGTTCAAGGTCTCCTTCGCCGGGATCGCCGCGGGCGCCAGCATCGACGTCGTGGTCCCGCTCGCCCTCGACCCGCAGGCACCCAACATTCCCTCCTCCGGGCGGGTCATCTTCACGACCGACGCGGGCAACACGACCGACACCGACTCCGACCTCACCCACAACGAGTGGCCGGTCCTGAGCGTACGCAGCACCAAGAACAACCCGGCCCCGGGCAACGTGAACCTGTACTACACCCACCAGGGGTCGCCGCTGGTCATCGGCGGCCACGCGGCGCCGATCGCCTTCCACTTCTACAACGGGGCCGGAACGAGCCACCCGACCCAGAACTTCTCGCACTTCACCTTCTCCACCCCGTTCTACACACGCGTTCCGGCCGCCGGCCGACCGGCAGGATTCTCCGTCCTGTACGAGAACGACGATCCGGCCATCCCGTCGATCTACCGGCTCGCGGTTCCGCCCGGTGTCGGCCTGTTCGGCCCCGAGGCGCCCGCCGTGGTCTACATCCCTTTCCAGGCGCAGGCAGGCTCCCCCTTCGGCCACATCGGCGGCCCCGGGATCTTCGTCCCAACCGGATCGGACACACAGGGCGACTTCTCCAACAGCCACCACTGGATGGGCTTCGTGATGGTCAGCAACGGCGCGATCTGACAACCGGAACGGCCCGTATCGACCCGGACACCGATCACGCCACACCCGTGACACTCGACTCCGAACACCTGGGCGGGCCTCCCCGACCCTCCGCGCCGCCGCCACTCAACCGCCGGTGCGCGTGAGTGTTTCTAGCGGGGCGAGGTGGTTCAGGCGCAGATTTCGTGAAGTCGATCGCGCTTCCGTGCGCTGATGACGCACCGCCATGTACAGGCGGACGCTGACCACGTGTGAGAGGGTGTTCGATAGGGGATTCCCCCCAACTGTCCGGCTTTGGTTCTTGCGGCACGGACTCGTTTTCAGGATCTTGTGGCGGCCGGGTCCGTGTCCGCGATATTCATCAAACGTGACGGAACGACGCAGGTATCCATCGGACCTGAAGGACGATCAGTGGGAGCTCATCGAGCCAGTGCTGGTGGAGTGGCGACGCACCCGCGCCGAAGGGCGTGAGCCCACGACAGCGCTGCGTGAGGTGGTGAACGCGATCCTCTACGTCGCACGCACCGGTATCGCCTGGCGCTACCTGCCGCACGACTTCCCGCCCCACACCACCGTCTACGGCTACTTCAAGGAGTGGGAACGCGACGGCACCACCGAGCGGATCCACGACACGCTGCGTGACCAGCTGCGGGCGAAGAAGGGCCGCCGGACCTCCGCCGGCCAGCTCGGTCAGGCCGTGCACCGCAGCGTCCATCCTGTCGGGGCTGTCCATCCCGGCGACCCAGGTCACCATCTGTCCTTCCAGCTCCGGGTAGTGCCCGACGTGGTGGACCCGACCCGGCTCGTACAGCTGCGTCACCGGCCCCGCGCGCAGCCGCTTGCCGACCTTGGCGTTGACCTCGACGATCAGCGGCATCAGCTGGCCGTGTGTCTCCCCTTCGCGGGCGAGTTGGTCCCACGCCTGGCTGAGGATCTGCCGGGCCATGTTGCCGCCGTAGTTCGCCTCGACCACGATCGCGTCCGCGCGCAGCTGCAGCGCGAGCCGGCAGGCGGTGAGGCCCCAGTCGTTGGCGCCGAGGGTGTCGGACTCGTCGGCGACGACGTACAGGTGGTCCTGGTAGTCGAGGCCGAGGCCGACGACGCCGGTCTCGTCGTTGAGGGAGCTGTCGCCGCCGGACGGGTCGACGCCCGGCTGCGTGGCGTCCTGCGCGGCTACACCACCGAGCGGACCACCGCCGACGAGGTCCGGGCGAGTGGTATGGGCCCCTACCTCACCGAGCAGTACCGCACCGTGTCCGCACGGCTGGAGTACCCGCGTACCGCGAACGTCGGCATCATCCGGCTCCTCGCCTCGGGCGCCCTCGACCTCGCCCCCGAACGGGTCCGGTCCTTCGGCATCAGTGCCGTCAACGACGCCGTCACGTACGCCACCTCACACGGTGGCCCGTTCGACCGCGCAGTCCTCACCCCACCGGCTCGCTGACAAGGGCCGACTGATCTCCACAACCCGGCGCCACGGCCCACCGCCCGTCAGGAGAGCCGAGCCGACGCGTTCAGGTGGCTACTGGGCCAGCACCACGGTGAAGGCGAAGAGGACGACGGCGAGGACGACGGTACACAGCACCGCGGTTCTCACGGGCGTCAGCCGGTCCCGGAACTTCTTCTCCGGCAGGACGCGCAGGCTCGGACTGGTGCTGTGCTTCCACCAGTCGACGACCCGCCGGAAGTCGGCGTCGAAGTCCTCCGACGGGTGGAGGTCGCTGGCCATCACGGTGGACATCCAGTGGCGCCGACCGTCGGTGGTGTGGATCCGGGCCACGCGTGTGGGCGCGCCGCGGCCTTGGATCTCCGACACGTCGATCCAGGAGATCTGTTGCCAGGAGTAGGTGCGGCCACGGCCGAACCCCCAGCAGATGGTGACTCCGTCGGTGCCGACCCTGCTCCAGTACCGCATGGAGAGGAGGCGGCTCGCGGCGGCCAGCACCACGGTCCCGCCGACGAGGAGGACCATGGGGCCGAGGCCGAGGTGGAACTTCAGGTGGCCGGCGACGAGTTCGACCGTGACGACGATGAGCACCGGCCCGAGATCGGACCAGTCCGGGCGGAATCTGTCTTTCCCCCGGAAGATCAGTTCTTTCACACCGCGCACACTACGCCTCCCTCGGCCCGGCCTCGCAGGGGGATGGGTGGACGGCCGTGCGGCTCCCGTCAGAGCAGGTCGAATACCGACAAGTCGGCCGGTACCGCACCTGGTTGTGCCGGCTCGCACTGAACCTCGCGCTGAACGAGGACGCTGCTCGGCTTCCCGGCCTCTCCGAGAATCCGCCCCAGGCCCGATCCGCCGCCGCGGGCGGGCGCGGGTGCAGCTGTAGGACTGCACCCGCGCCCAACGACGGTTCCGCGCGGGCTCCGCGCGCGAGCGTCATCCGCGCGGAGCAGGTGCCCACTGGAGGAGGAATCGCAGCCCCTCGTGGGCCGGGGAGCCGGGAGGGGCGGTGTAGGCGATGAGTTGCTGGTCGGGCCGGGTGTCGACGGTGAACTGCTGGACGTCGAGGGTCAGGGGGCCAGCCAGCGGGTGGACGTAGGTCTTGGTGAGCTGCCGGGGGCCGCGCACCCGGCGGTCGGCCCACCAGGCCCGGAAGTTCGCGTCTCGGGAAGTCAACTCCGCGATCAGGGAGGCGAGTTCACGGTCCTCCGGATGGCGCCCGGCTTCCATGCGCAGCGTGGCGACGCAGTCGCGCGCGGCGCGGGGCCAGTCCGCGTACAGCGCGCGGTAGGCGTCGTCGAGGAAGGTGAGGCGGATCAGGTTGCGCTCCCCGGGGGCGAGTGCGCCGAAGTCGGTGAGCAGGGCAGTGGCCGCGTGGTTCCAGGCCAGGACGTCCAGGCGCCGGTTGAGGACCATGGCGGGGACGTCGTGCATGGTCGCCAGGAGCTGCCGCAGTTGCGGGTCCACGGGTGGGCGGCCGGACGGTGGGGCAGCGGGTGCCGGGGCCGCGTCGGCCAGCGCGAACAGGTAGGCGCGTTCGTCCGGCGCCAGGCGCAGCGCGTCGGCGAGCGCGTCGAGGACCGACCGGGAGACCGTTCGGGTGCGTCCCTGCTCCAGGCGGACGACGTAGTCGACGCTCACGTGGGCGAGCTGCGCCAGTTCCTCGCGGCGCAGGCCCGGCACCCGCCGCAGCCGTCCGTCGTCGGGGAATCCGGCCCCGTGGGGGTCGAGGGCGGCGCGGCGGGCACGTAGGAAGTCCCCCAGCTCGTTGTCGCGGGAGGGCCGGTCGCGGACGGTCATGGTTCCAGTGTCCGGCACGGGAGCGGCCTCGTGCCTGGTACCGGCGTGCATAGGCAGCTTCCTCCCTGGCACCCCCGCACGCTCCGGCGCCACGGTGGAGGAACGGCCACCGAAGAGAGCCGCCGGAGTCGGCCCCGCGCCGACCCGCCCGTCGCACGACGACCGGAGCAGCACCGTGATCACCGATGTGACCTTCCCCAGCGCCGGCCTGAACCTCGCCGGCCACCTGTACACCCCCGACGACGGCGGCACGGGCGGCCCCCGCCCGGCGATCGTCGTCGGCCACCCCGGCGGCGGGGTGAAGGAGCAGGCCGCCGGCCTGTACGCCCGGCGCCTGGCCGAGCGCGGCTTCGTCACCCTCGCCTTCGACTCCGCATTCCAAGGCGCGAGCGAGGGCGAGCCGCGCGGCCTGGAGGACCCGGCGCACCGGATCGAGGACCTCAAGGCCGCCGTCTCGTTCCTCACCACCCGCGCCGAGGCCGACCCGGGCCGGACCGGGGCGCTGGGCATCTGCGCCTCCGGCGGCTACGCCCTGGCCGCCGGCTCGACCGACCACCGGATCAGGGCCGTCGCCACCGTCAGCGCCACCGACATGGCCCGTCAGTTCCGCGACGGCGCCGACGGCACCCAGGACCCGGCCGTCTTCCGGGCCATGCTCGAAGGCGCCGCCGCGGCCCGCACCGCCGAGGCCCGGGGCGAGGGCGTCCGGACCTTCCCGATCTTCCCCGCGACCGAGGAGGAGACCCGCCGCGGCGGCCCGCACGTCCACGACGGCTGGGAGTACTACTGCACGCCCCGCGCCGAACACCCCCGGGCGGCCAAGGCCCTGACCTGGTCCAGCATCGACCGCATCGCGGCCTTCGACGCCTTCGCCTCCCTGCCCCTGCTCGCCCCGCGCCCGCTGCTCATGGTCGTCGGGCGCGAGGCGGTGACCGCCTGGATGAGCGTGCGGGCCTTCCAGCGCTCGACCGGGCCGAAGGAACTGCACTGGATCGACGGCGCCGCGCACGTCGACCTCTATGACAAGGACGAGTACGTCACCCCCGCCGTCGCGAGGCTGACCGACTTCTTCGGCACCCACCTCGCCGCGACCACTGACACCCGCTCAGGACCGGATACGGCACCCGAGGCCTTGCACGGCCGGGGCGGAGCCGACGCCGTGGGCGATCGGTCATGAAGGCTCGGGTTCTCGGGTGCTCGGGTGCTCGGGTGCTCGGGTGCCGGGTGCTCGGGTGCCGGGCGCCGGGCGGTCAGTGGTGGCTGACGATGACGGAGATGCCCCAGCCGATCGCCGCGAGCACCACCGCGAAGATCAGTCCCGCCAGGGTGGAGCCGACCGGCCCGGCGGCGGGCCGGAGCGCGGCCGGCTCACCGGCCGCGCCGGACGGGTTGAGCAGGCGCAGGCCGAGGGCGAACAGCGCGGGCAGTCCGGCGCCGGTGAGCAGGCCCACCACGACGATCCTCCACACCGCGTCCAGGTTGATCCAGGAGTTCACGGGCTCACCTCGTCCTTGGCCTTGGCGGGCTCCGGGGCCGCCGAACCGGTCCACGCGGCGTTGACGTTCTCCGGCGTCACGGCCGGATGGCGGGAGGCGGCGAAGAAGGCGACCGACGCCGCCACCAGCGCGCCGACGATCACCACCACACCGGCCGTCCCGCCGATCCCGTTCGCGGCCCAGTAGGCCAGCGCGCCGGCCAGGGCGGAAGCCGGCAGGGTGAGCAGCCAGGCCGTCACCATCCGGCGGGCGAGCTGCCAGCGCACCACGGCGCCGCTCCTACCGATCCCCGAGCCCAGGATCGACCCGGTGGCCACGTGCGTGGTGGAGAGCGAGTAGCCGAAGTCGGTGGAGCAGAGGATCACGGCGGCCGAGGCCGACTCGGCGGCCATCCCCTGCGCCGGTTCGATCTCCACCAGCCCCTTGCCCAGGGCCCGGATCACCCGCCAGCCGCCGATGTAGGTGCCCAGGGCGATCGCCAGCGCGCAGGAGAGGATCACCCAGGCCGGTGCCTTCGCCCCGGCGGGCAGGGTGCCGTTGGCGATCAGGGCGAGGGTGATGGCGCCCATGGTCTTCTGCGCGTCGTTGGTGCCGTGGGCGAGCGAGACCATGGAGGCCGAGCCGATCTGGCCGAGCCGGAAGCCGCGCCCGCGCGGGCCTTCGGGCACGTCGCGGGTGAGGCGGTAGACCAGGAGGGTGCCCACCACGGCCACCCCACCGGCGATGAACGGCGACAGCGCCGCGGGCACGATCACCTTGGAGACCAGCCCCTGCCACTTGACGGCCGAGGCCCCGGCGGCTGCCACCGTCGCCCCGACCACCCCGCCGATCAGCGCGTGCGAGGAACTGGAGGGGATCCCGAGGAACCAGGTGGCCAGGTTCCACAGGATGCTGCCGACCAGACCGGCGCAGACGACCGTCAAGGTCACCTCTCCCGTGGCGACCAGGCCGTTGGCGATGGTCGCCGCCACGGCGGTCGACAGGAACGCGCCCACCAGGTTCAGCACCGCCGACACCGCGACCGCGACGCGCGGCGGCAGGGCGCCGGTGACGATCGAGGTCGCCATCGCGTTGCCGGTGTCGTGGAAGCCGTTGGTGAAGTCGAAGCCCAGCGCCGTGGCGACCATCAGCGCCAGGACCGCATCGTTGCCGGTCACGGACCCGAACCTAGCCCGCGCACTGGCCGAGGCGGCGGCCGACCCGCCCTGCCCCAGGGCCCGGCACCCGTTCGTCCGGTTGCGGGGCCCTCGGTGCCGATGCTCTCCTGCAAGAGCCGGCCGGCGTGACGATCGGAACCGATGTGCCGTCCCCCGTCGCCGTCCCGCCCCAGGAGGCTTCTGGTCGGCTGGACCGAGACCCGTCCCTGCGAGCCCTGAGGCCCTGGTGCCCCGGGTGAAAGCGTTGGCACCCATGGCTGAGCACCCCACCGTCCGCACCGTGACGTACGACCTGCTGCGCACGCTCGGACTCACCACGGTCTTCGGGAATCCGGGCTCCACCGAGGAGCCGTTCCTCCAGGACTTCCCCGCGGACTTCAGCTATGTCCTGGCGCTCCAGGAGGCGTCCGCCCTCGCGATGGCCGACGCCTTCGCCCAGGTCACCGGCCGCCCCGCGCTGGTCAACCTGCACTCCTCGGCCGGCACCGGCAACGCGCTGGGCAACCTGGTGGCGGCCCACCACGGGAACACGCCCCTGATCGTCACCGCCGGCCAGCAGCACCGGGAGCTGGTGATCGGCGAGCCGTACCTCGGCAACCGCGAGGCCACCCAGCTGCCGAAACCCTGGGTGAAGTGGTCCTACGAGCCGGCCTGCGCCGAGGACGTCCCCGAGGCCTTCATGCGTGCCTACGCGCAGGCGCTCCAGCCGCCCGCCGGCCCGGTCTACCTGTCGATCCCGATGGACGACTGGAAGCGGCCGCTGTCCGGCTTCACCCGGGTGCGGACGGTGAGCGAGCGGGTGGCCCCCGACCCCGGGCGGCTGCGCGCCTTCGCCGAGCGCATCACCACCAGCCGCCGGCCCGCACTCGTCTTCGGGCCCGAGGTCGACCGCAGTGGCGGCTGGGACGCGGCCGTCGCCCTGGCGGAGAGACTGCGCGCCGCCGTCTACAGCGCCCCGCTGGGGGACCGCGTCTCCTTCCCCGAGGACCACCCGCTGTTCGCCGGCCCGCTGGGCATGTCGGTGAAGACCATCAGCGACCGGCTGGCCGGGCACGACCTGGTGGTGGTGATCGGCGCGGAGGTGTTCCGCTACTACCCGTACGTGCCCGGCGACTACCTCCCCTCGGGCACCGGGCTGCTCCAGATCACCGGCGACCCGGAGGCGGCCGCGGCCGCGAGGGTCGGCGACAGTCTGCTCGGCGATCCCCGGCGGGCGATCGAGCTGCTGCTGGACCTGGTCGAGGAGGGTTCGACGCGGACCGCTCCGGAGCCGATGCCGCGGCCCCGCGTGCTGCCGTCCGCTCCGGACCGGCCGCTCACCCCGCCCGAGGTGTACGCCGCCCTGAGCAGGGTCCGCCCGCCGGACGCGGTCTTCGTCAACGAGTCGACCTCGACCATGGCGCAGCAGCTCGAATGGCTGCCCACCACCCGAGCGGGCTCGTTCTTCGCCACGGCCAGCGGGGGCATCGGCTGGGCCGTCCCGGCCGCGGTCGGCGTCGCGCTGGGCGACCGGGACCGGGGAGTGCTGCGCCCGGTGGTCGGCCTGATCGGCGACGGCTCCTTCCAGTACTCCGTGCAGGCCCTCTACACGGCGGCCCGGCACCGCCTCCCGATCGTCTACGTGGTGATGCGCAACCACGAGTACTCGATCCTCAAGTCGTTCGCCCTGCTGGAGGACACCCCCGGGGTGCCCGGGCTCGACCTGCCCGGGCTGGACATCGCCTCGGTGGCCCGCGGCTTCGGCTGCCGCGCCGTCGACGTGGAGACCACCGAGGACCTGGAGCGGGAGTTCACCGCGGCCCTGACCGCCGGCACCCCCACCGTCATCGTCGTTCCCACCCGGCCCCAGCGGGCCGCGCTGTAGCCCGCGCGGCGGGGCCGGGCCGGGCCGGGCGGCGGGAACTCGACAACGCCGTCGCCGGCGGGAGCTACCGCGGCGAGCACCTCGGCGACCAGCGGGGAAAGGTGTCCGACAGCCGGGCACCTTCCCCTTTCGGCACCACGGACCTCTTCGGCCCTCGCCGTCGACCACCCCCTGACCACCCCCGAACGATCGCCGCTGCGGGCGGCTGGCGCGCTCGCGGACCCGGGCCGGTGTGCTGTGGGCCAAGTCCGGCACCACCCCTGCGTCTGACGTCTCGTCAGGAGCCCGAACGGGGCGCGGCTGTGACCCCGGCCCGCCCGGAAGCCTCCGCCCGCCGCCCGCACCCGGGCGGCAGGTCGATCCCGTGACAGGAGGCCGTCGAGGTGCCTGCAATACCCGTCGGTGGGCTGGTCCCCCGCGCCGCCGAGGACGCCGCCGAGGACGCCGCCGACGTCGTCGTCCGCAACGCGAAGATCCACACCGGCGACGCCCGCCGCCCCACCAACCCCGGAACCCGCCCGTCCTCCGCCGCCCTTGCCCTCTCGGGTCCGCCCGGGTCACTCCACGGGCAGCCCCGTCAGCATCTCCGGGCACGCCGTCGATCGCCCCCCCCGGAGGAGCCCGCCCACCCACGAGGTGCGTGCGAACCAGAAGCCGACGCTGCGTCTCGGGCACGTCCGCGTGGCACATCGTTCGACTTCTTCGGTTCGTCCGTGTTTTGGCTCCGGGCAGCAGGGCACGCGCCGTTCAGGGAGGTCTGGAGCTACAAGCGGAGGACCCAAATGTCAACAGGGACCCTCATCGCAGTCATCGCCATCGTCGTCGTCCTTCTGGTCGTGTGCGCGCTGGTGGCGACGTTCGTCATCCGCCGCCGCCATCTGCAGGAGCGGTTCGGCCCGGAGTACGACCGGACCGCGGAGGCGAAGGACGGCCGTTTCGCCGCCGACCGGGAGCTGCGCAAACGCGAGTCGCGCCACGACTCGCTGAACATCAAACCGCTGTCACCGGGTGCCCGTGACCGGTACGCCAAGGACTGGGCACGGGTGCAGGAACAGTTCGTCGACCGGCCCGACGACACGGTGCACGAGGCGGACCGGCTCGTCACCACGCTCATGAGCGAGCGCGGATACCCGACCGAGGGGTACGAGCAGCAGCTCAAGGACCTCTCCGTCGAACACGGGAGCGTGCTGACGCACTTCCGGTCCGCTCACGAGGTCAACGACCGCAGCAGCCGCCACCAGGCGACCACGGAAGAACTGCGGGGCGCCATGGTGCACTACCGCACCCTGTTCGAGGAACTGCTCCACAACGGTGACCGTCCGCAGGGCAGCCGTGCGTGAGCCCCGGACCGGCGAGTTGAGCTGACGGGACGCACCCGGCGACGGCCGCCGACCGGAACTGCCGAGAGGGAAGTGAAGAGATGCACAGCCGAGCAACATCCGAACCGCGCGAGGGCGGCCTGTCCACGGAGGATCTGGCCGGCGCCCGACAGGACACCGACGAACAGAGCGATACCTCCGGGGCGGATTCGCCACCGGCGTTCCCCGGGGAAGCCACCACCGAACAGCGGAGCGGTGAGCAGGAGTTCACGCTCGAAGGCCGCGACCGCGAGCAGGACTACGGGCAGGAACGCGGACAGGAAGAGGAGCAGGAAAGGGGCTACACCCAGGCATCCGAGCCATCCGAGCGCACCGAGGACCCGGAAGCCGCCGAGAACGAACCCCTGCTGGGCGGGCAGCAGGAGGAGTTCCGCTCCCGGTGGCAGAAGATCCAGGGCGAATTCGTCGACGACCCGCGCCATGCCGTGTCCGCGGCCGATAATCTGGTCGCCGAGACGATGCAGGCACTCGCCACCACCTTCTCCGCACACAAGCAGGACCTCGAAGGCCAGTGGCACCGCGGCGACGAGGTGCCGACCGAAGAACTGCGCGTCGCGCTCCAGCGCTACCGCTCGTTCTTCAACCGCCTGCTCAACACCTGAAGCAACGGGGCCGAAGCCACGCCCCCGACCTGCGGTGATCGAGTTCCATTCGGTCCTCGCCCAAGAAAACCGAACAGGTTCTTCGGGCCTCCTGCGAACTTCAGGAGGCCTGCTGGTGGACCGGACCGGGCTCGCCCCGGGCCCGTTCCCGTCCGAGGACGGCTTCGAGCCCTTGCTCGCGCTCTCCGCGGCACGCCGCGGCACCCTGTTCTCCGCCCGTGCCGATGGTGGCCCGCGCCAGGGCGAGGGTGTCCGGGTCGCGGTGCGGCTCAAGGACGCCACCGGACTCGCGGTCGCCGCCGAACTCAACGGCCGCCCATGCAAAACGCTCGGCTGGGAAACCCCAGCCGAGCGCCTGCATAAACTCATCGCGGCCTGATCAAACCGACCACGTGTTGCAACGACCCCTAGAAACCGCCGACCGGTCAGGGGGCATCGGCGCTCGTGCGCAGGTGGGTGGGTGGGCGGGCGGTGTGTCAGGTGGCGATGGTGGCGACGGGTTCGAGGCCGTAGGTTCGGGCGTAGCCGTTCTCGGTGCCGACGAGGAGGTCGACGACCTCGAAGTAGCGGTCCCAGAAGGGGGTTTCGCGCAGTGCGTCGACGAGGAGCTGGTAGGCGTGGTGGTCGTCGGCCTCCCACACCCAGACGTCGGTGACACGAGCGGAGTAGAACTCCGTGTCGTAGAAGCGTGACCGGACGCCGGTGGTCTTGGCCTTGATGGCCGGCAGGACCTGGGTGGTGAAGGCGTCCACGCGTTCCTTGACGGTCAGCGCGAGCCACTCGGGCGTGGTCTTGACCAGCATGAACGCCGTGACCGGCGGTTCGGACCTTTCAGCGGACATCGGGGTGCCTCCAAAGCGGCAGGTGGGTAGTGGTCTTGGTTCGCCGGGCTCCGTGCTGCCCCGGCGCCGGGTGCTGGACTTCAGGAGAGGACCGCGGGCTTGAGGGTCCGGGCGCACCACTGCTCGAAGCCGGTGGAGGAGGCGGTGTCCGGGGTACGGGCGACGCCGGCGTCGAGGCCCTCGTCCTTGGCCCGCTTCATGTCGACCACGCCCTGGGCGAACGCCTCGTTGAGGCCGTAGCCGACGAGGGTGGTGTACAGCTCGTCGAACGACTGGCGTTCGTAGCGGACGGGGCGGCCGAACTGCTCGGTCATGATGCGGGCCAGGTCGTTCGGGGACAGGTCCCGCGGCCCCAGGACCGGGACGCTGCCGGTGCCGGTCCACGAGCGGTCCAGCAACAGGCCGGCTGCGGCCGCCGCGATGTCGGCGACGGCCACGAACGGGGCCTTGCGGTCGGCGTCGACGGAGTCGGTGAAGACGCCCTTCTCGCGGATCGAGTCGGCTTCCTCCAGGAGGTTCTCGAAGAAGGACGGGTTGGCCAGGGCCCGGTAGGCGACGCCGGTGCCGGCGATCAGGTCGTCCATGGCGAGGGAGGCGGTGACGAGGCCGGCCCGGTCGGCGAGCGGGGTGCCGCGGCCGAGCGCGGAGACGCCGACGACGTGGCCGACGCCGTGGGCGACGAGCGCCTCGGTGGCGGGGTGGGTGAAACCGCTGTAGGCGTCGTACGGGGTCAGGGAGGCGTCCGGGGGGACGAGCCAGAAGACCGCGTCCGCGCCCTCGAAGGCCCGGTCGAGGACCTCGGCGTCCGCGTGCGAGCCGGTGACGACCTCGACGCGTCCGCGCGCCGCGTCCGGAAGCCGGGCGGGATCGCGCACGATCACGCGCAGTTCCTCGCCCGCGGCGGGGGCGGACTCCAGGAGCCAGGAGAGCAGGTGGCGGCCGATGTTCCCGGTGGGACCAGTGATGACGATCATGAAAACCTCGTAGCTGGTGCTGGTTTCGGTACGCCCTCATCCTGCTGAGGTCCGCCGTGCTGCCACAATGGGAACTTCAGCACGGAATCATTGACTGAAATGGAATGATGCTGGTGAGCAGCCCGGATCCGGTCATCGACGCCAATCTCGCCATCGCTCTGGATGCCTTGCTGGCCGAGCACAGCGTGACCCGCGCCGCCGCACGACTGCACACCTCGCCCGCCGCCATGAGCCGCACCCTGGCCCGGCTGCGCCGCATCCTCCAGGACCCCCTCCTGGTCCGGGCCGGACAGACCATGGTTCCCACCCCGCGCGCCCAGGCCCTGCGCGAGGAAGCCGCCACAGTGGTGCGCAGCCTCGGCGCGCTGCTCAGTCCCGGCACGAGCGTCGACCCCGCCGGCCTCCGCAACACCTTCACCCTCCAGGCCGCCGACCTGGTCGGCGCGGCGCTGGCGCCCGGGCTGCTGCGACTGGCCCAGCGGGAGGCGCCGGGGGTCTCGTTCCGGATCCGGGCCGAAGACCTGGAGGCCGGGCCCGCCCTGCGCGACGGCCGGATCGACCTGGAGGTCGGATCCATCGACCACGTGGACCCCGAAACCCAGGTCGAAGAACTGGTCAGCCTCCGCATGGTCGCGGCCGTCCGGCCCGGCCATCCGCTCACCGAAGGACCGCTGACCCCGGCCCGGCTCGCTGCCGCCCACCACGCCGCGGTCAGCCGCCGCGGCCGGTTCACCGGCCCCCTCGACGCCGCCCTGGCCGAGCAGGACCTCCACCGGCGGGTCAGCGTCGTCCTCCCCAGCCACCTGGCCGCGATGACCCTCGCCACCCGCAGCGACCTCGTCTGCCTCGTACCCGCCGCACTCCCCGGCGCCGCTCCCTCGCCCCTCACCCACGACGCCGGCGCCCTCGGACTGCACCTCCTCGACATCCCCCTGGCCCTGCCGCCCCTGACCATCGGCATGGCCTGGCACCCCCGGCACACGGCCGACGGGGCCCACCGCTGGCTCCGCGACACCGTCCGCCGGGTCCTCCGCACGCCGGCGGCAGCTTCTGAGCCCACCGCGGCGGACGGGATCGGCCCCGCATAGGACGACGCCGCCCCGGCCCGCGATGCTCCAAGGGGCGGACCCGAGCTGAGAGGCCATCAGCACATCCCCACCACATAGCACGCTTTCGGCGGTTCGTCCCAGCTCAGGGGCTTGATCGACCATCCGGGGTCAGCAAAACGTCAGCAGGACGCCCGGGGAGCGAGATCGATCATGGCAACCACCAGCCTCATCCGCGGCATGGGTTCCTTCTTCAAGGAGTGCGAGCACCCCGGGTCCCGGTGGCCCCGGTGCCCGCGCGAGTACAAGATCCGGTACCGCAACGCGGCCGGAAGGCAGGCGGAGGAGTCCGGGTTCACCACGCAGGACAAGGCCAAGGCCCGGCTCGCCGAGGTCTACCAGGCCCGGAAGAACGCTCCGCAAAGCCGGCGCAAGGCGGAACGGATCCAGAAGTACAGCCCGATGCAGGTCGGGGACTACGTCGAGGAGTGGAAGGCCCACCAGCGCGACCTCAGCCCCGCGTCGCTCCGGCACCTCGAATCTCTGCTTGAGCACCATCTCCACCCCGCCTTCCACAGCCGTCGGATGGACACGTTCGACCACAGGGTCGTCGAGGCCTTCACACTCCTCGCCAGCCTCACGGACCTCCTGCACCCGCAAGACTGACGCACCATCACGATCCCAGGCGGCCGAACACCAAGATCACCGACAGAGCCAAGCTCAGAATGCCGCAGCTGATTACCCAAAGAGTCTCACCCGGACCTTCCTGCCGGGATACGCTGAGGAAAGGTCGGGAGATCCCGAACTTCCTGCACGACAGCGCGAGGGGGAAGAGCATGGCGTCACCTGCCGCAATTTCCGAGATGGTGGTCATCAAGAGCGATGGGACTCAGACCAGTCCCATGCGCCAGCCGCAAGCCCAGTCCTACCTGGAAAACGTCCTCAATGAGGCAGGCATGGGGAACAGGCTCGCAAACCTGAAGCAGTCCCTGAACCAGGCATTTGACGGCCAGGGAAAGCCCACCGGATCGCACAAGTTCAACAATCAGCCGGTCCTGCACGCCAGTTCGGGTAACGGGCAGCAGAGTGTCACCCTTTTCTTCTATGCGAACGGCAGCAAGCTGATGCTGTTCGCCATGGGGGAGCACGTGTCGAGCACGCAGTACAGGATCAGTATTTACGGGCAGCAAGGCACGGATTTCGCGAAGGGCAAAGTCATCTCCGTCTGATCCTGCGACCTGTGGCCGAGCCCCGCGGTCGGCTCGGCCACAGGCAGCCAGGTCGGTACACCTTCCCCACGTGGCGGCCCGCTCGTCGCAGCGGGCGGACCTCAACGGTCGCACGCAGGGAAGGTTGCCAACGGAGGGCCAGCCGCTGACCTCGTGGGGCTGCACCTACGGCTCGGCTCCCAGGTAGAACCTCCAGACAATCAAGTCCGCTGCTCCGTTCGGAGAGGTCTTCTGAAAAACCCATCCCTTCTTGAGTGGCACGGTCGCTACTTCCCAGGCGTCAAGGCCGATGTTGAACAGCTCATTTCCGCCGAACCAGGCGTTGATGAACTGCTTCTTGTTGGATTCTTTCCTGACCGTGGTGATCATGTCGGCGTCAACGGAGACCGAGCATGACGTTTGTGACCACCTGACTGGTGACGTCGTTCACCTTGAGCTTCCCGCCGTCCAGCACGGTGACGTTGCCGGTGACGACGAGGTCTCCAACGATTTCTACCTTGCCCGTGTGGAAGGTGGCGCCGTCGGGGGTGATGGTGGCGCCGCGGGATTTGGTGGTGATCTGGAAGGAGCGGATGGCGATTCGGGTGCTGCGTGAGATCAGAATTCTCAGGCTCATGTAGCGGGTGGTTCGGGCTGTGGTGCCGCGATACTCCGATTGATATGCCACGACGGGTGCGTAATGGGTCCAGTTGGTGCCGTCTGTTGACGATTCCAGGTTGCAGTCGGGCAGGGTGAAGCTGCCGTCGGGTTTGCCGAGATAGATGTCGATCTTGGTGATGTCGCGTTGGCTGCCGAGGTCGATCTGGATCCAGTCGTTGAACTCGGGGGTGCGTGCGCTCCAGTAGTACGTGTCCAGGTTCCCGTCGGTCATATCGGACGGGAGGCGTCGGGTGCCGTCCGGGTCGGTGGTGAAGCCCAGGTTGGTGGTCGCGGCGCAGTTCGTCGTCCGACAGCCAGCAGTCCTCGTGGACGAACATGACCGAGAAGTAGGTACTCTCCGCCGGTAACAGCGGGTGGCTGAAAGGACCGCCGCCGTTGTGGGTTGCGGCCCTTGCCGTGACTGGTCAGCGACCACGGCCCCTGCCGGAGATCGCCGTGACCACCGTGGCGTTCCTCGCGCACCGCGGCGGGGCGGCCATGGGACCCGACCGCGTACAGCTCACCCGTGCACTGGTGCCCACCGGCGGACAGGAGCAGGCTTGAGAGGCGGCTCGCGCAGGCCCCGCCACCGGGCACGTGGAGAGGGCCCCACGCGTCTGCGAGCCCGCCGACTCCTTGGAGGTCCCCCGTGACCGATCCTCCTGTCCCCCACCCGGCCGGCCCGATCGTGGTCGGCACGGACGGCTCGACCCCAGCCCGGCACGCTGTGACCTTCGCCCTGCGCGAGGCCCAGCTGCGCGGTACAGGCCTGCGGGCCGTCTGCGCGTACGAGTACACCCCGACCCAGCACTCCGGCTTCGAACGGACGGTCGACTCCGGTCCGATCCCCCAGCAGCGCGATCTCGTCACGCAGGCCGTGGCGGACTCGGTCGAGGAACTGCAGCAACAGCTCGGTGGGCCATCCGTGGAGGTGGAGATCGTCTGCGAACGCGGCCGCCCTGCGCAGGTCCTCCTCGAGGCGAGCAAGGACGCCAGCCTGCTCGTGGTCGGCTCCCGAGGGTCGGGTGCCTGGGGCCGACTCACCCTCGGGTCGACGAGCACCGAGGTCGTCCATCACGCCGGCCTTCCCGTGGTCGTCGTGCCGGCGGAGCACGGCACCGCACGTTCGGAGCACGGCACCGCACGTTCGTGACCGTCGACTTCAGCCGCCCTCTGAGCCGGGTCAGGTGAGGACGGCAGGCTGGCGGTAGTCGCCGAGCAGGCGCACCGTCGCTCCGCGGTCGGCGGCGATCTGGACGAGGTTGTCCAGGTTGAGGGGTCCTGACCAACGGCATCCTCCACACCCGGCCCGCCGGCTCCAGGCCCGCTGGCTTCAGAGGTGGACGGGCAGGTGGCGGGGTCCGCGGAGCATGGCGTTCTGCCGGTAGGGGGGCGGGTCCTGGACCAGGCGTGCCGGGCCGAGGCGGGGGATCAGCGCACCGAGCGCGGCCTCGGCTTCGATGCGGGCGAGTGGTGCGCCGTAGCACAGGTGAATACCGCTGCCGAAGCCGAGGTGTTGGTTGTCCGGGCGGGTGGGGTCGAACCGGTCCGGCGCGTGGAACCGCTTGGGGTCGCGGTTGCCCGAGGCCAGCGCGAGCACGACGGTGGCGCCTTGGGGGACGGTGGTGCCGCCGACGTCGATGTCGGCGAGGGGGATGCGCTCGCGCATGTGGACCGGGGGTTCGTAGCGCAGCAGTTCCTCCACCGCTCGCGGCAGCAGTTCCGGTTCGCGACGCAGCTGGTCCAGCTGCTCGGGCTGACGCAGCAGGGTGAGCACCCCGTTGGCGATCAGGTTCACCGTGGTCTCGTGTCCGGCGATGAGCAGCAGCACGGCGGTTTCCGCGAGTTCCTCCTGGGTGAGCCGCAGGGCCGGGTCCGGTTCGTTGACGAAGGCGGAGAGCATGTCGTCGCTCGGATTGCCACGGCGCTTCTCGGCGAGGCCCGCCAGGTACCGGCCCATCTCGCCCCGCGCCTGTTCGCCCGCCTGGTCGCCCGCCTCGTCCCGCTCGGAGGAGTCCTCTTCGGGCCGGACGTCGGCGGACGCGACGATCGCGTCGGACCACGCCCTGAAGAGCGGCTCGTCCTCGCGCGGCACGCCGAGCAGGCGGCAGATCACCGTGACGGGCAGCGGGTAGGCGAGGTCGTCGACGATGTCGATCCGGCCGCCCGCCTGGAACGGCTCCATCAGTTCCCCGGTGAGCCGGACGATCTCGCCGCGCATGGCATCGACCCGGCACGGGCTGTGCGGGGGGCCGAACGGCCGCATGGCCAAGGTGCGCAGTCTGTGGTGCTCCGGGTCGTCGAGCCGCAGGAACGGCGGCTTGTGCGTCGTCTCGCCACAGGTGCGGGGATCGACGCTCATCCGTGGATCGTGGAGCAGGGCGGCGACCTCGTGGTAGGTGCCGATCAGGTAGCTGCCGTCTGCCTGCCGCACGACGGGACCGGCCTCGCGGAGTTCCGCGTACAGCGGGTAGGGGTTGGGGCGGTTCGCGTAGTCGGTGATCCGTGCCAGCAAGGTGTCGGAGTCCATGGTGGCTCCTCGTCGTTGGGCGGGACGTGGGTCAGCCGCGGGGCTGCACCACGGTCAGTCGACGGTCGGGCAGGTATCCGGTGAGCGCCACGGTGGGGCCGTGGGACAGCCCCTTCGGATCCGGCACGTCGGACGGAATCGGGATGTCCGCCGCGAGCGCGCGGTCCGCCGCGCCGGGCGGGGGCGGGAACGGCGCAGCCGTCTCGATCAGGTGCCGGTAGTAGTCGAGCGACTTGGCCATGTCGACGGTGACCGCCGCGGTGACCCGCCCCTGGTAGCCGTAGACCATCGCCAGACGGCGCGCCTCCAGAGAACCCTGGGCGATGACCACGTGGTCGGAGAAGGTGGGCACGCCCACCGACTTGATGTTGAGCCCGAACTGGGTCGACCAGAACGTCGGCAGGGCGAGGTGCGGGCGCCGCAGGGGCCCTGGACTGACCATGTTGTGGGCCGCCACCCCGGCCTGTTCGACCGCGTTCCCCCAGTGTTCGAGGGAGAGCATCTGGTAACCGAACAGCGGGTGGGGGAAGCGGGAGACGTCGCCGGCGACGAAGACGTCGTCAGTGACGATTCCGTACATGTTGAAGGCGCGGCACCCGGCGTCGCAGGCGATTCCGCGCGGGCCCGCCGCCAGTCCGGAATCCGCCAACCACTCGACGTTGCGGACCGCCCCCAGCGCGACGACGCACACGTCCGCCTCGACGCGGCTGCCGTCGGACAGCTCCGCGCCGGTGAAGCGCCCGCCGTCGTCCCCGCGCAGGGCGGTGACCGTCACGCCGGTGCGCAGGTCCACACCGTGGTTGCGCTGCATGGCGGCCGCGAGTTTCGCCAGGGTGCCGCCGAGCGCGCCCACCAGAGGTGCGGGACCGCGTTCGGCGACGGTGACGTCCAGTCCGCGTTCCCGGCAGGCCGAGGCGATCTCCGAACCGGTGAAGCCGCCGCCGATCACCAGCACCCGCCGTGGCCCGGCAGCCAACCGCTCGGCCAAACCGCCGGCGTCCTCGCGGGTACGCAGGGTGAACACCCCGTCCAGGGCGGCCTCCTGCGGATCGGGCCAGGGACGCGCCCGGGTCCCGGTGGCGATCAGCAACCGGTCGTACGGCAGCGACTCGCCATCGGCCAGCATCACCCGCTTCCCCAGGGGGTCCAGGCCGGTGGCGCGTACGCCCAACCGCCACTCGGCGTCCGGATCCCGGCGCATCGGCAGCCCGGTGGAGTCCGCCGCAGCGTGGCCCAGCAGCACCTGCTTGGACAGCGGCGGCCGGTCGTAGGGCGGATGAGGCTCGTCGCCGACCACGGTCAGTGAGCCGGTGAAGCCCTCCTCCCGCAGCGCCTCCGCGGCCCGCAACCCGGCCAGCGACGCGCCGACGACAACGATCCGGCCCTCGCTCTGGTCACCGGCCATCAGCGCTCACCTCCTCACCGAGGAGGATGGCCTGGACCGGGCACGCCGCCGCGGCCTGGCGCACGCGCTCGACCTGGTCGTCGGGGACAGCCGGGGCGTACAGCAGTCCCTCCTCGCCGTGCAGCTGGAACACTTTCGGCGCGAGGAACACGCACTGTGCGTAGCCCTGGCAACGCGTGAGGTCCACAACGGTCTGCATCCCCACCACTTCCTCTGCCGCCGTACCCCCTCTCTTCCAGCATGGGACGAGAACCGGACGCGCGCAGCACGGGCCGAGAACCGGACGCGGGCGCGGCAACCGCTCGGGGATGCCGCAGGTGCGGAGCCCGCGTCGAGCTGTCCACCGGCATCGCTCCGACCAGCGGGCGTGCGGCACCGCGATCGAGCGGCGGGCGGCCCGGGCGCGGCGGGCGGCCTGGGCGCGGCGCGCCGCCTAGGGAGTGCGGTGATCCGGGGTTTCGGGAGAGCGGGGCGTGGTCGTGCTCGGCTCGGCGAGGTGGGTGTCCATGGTGGAGTTCAGGTCGGCCATGAACGATTCGAACTGTTCCAGGAGCTGCGGCGGGTAGTGCGACATCGCGGTGTCGAGGCGTCGGGCGAGGGGGCCGAAGAACTCGTCCGCCCGTTCCTGGATGTGGCGGCCGCTGCGCAGGGTGATGATGCGCCGGTCGGGGTGCTCGCGGACGCGGGTGATGTGCCCTGCGGCTTCGAGGCGGTTCAGGAGCGCAGTGGTGGCGCCCGTGGACAGGGGGATGCGCTCGCTGAGGCGCGCCGGCGACAGGGGGGTGTCGCGCTCCTCGGCGGCGGCGATCTCCAGGACCGCGGTCGCGTCGGTGGAGTGCAGGCCCAGCCAGGCGGCGAAGCGCCGGCTGAGCTCGGCGTAGTGGCCGCCGTAGGTCCTCAGCGACTCCATCAACCGCTCACGCTGCGCCGCCACGCCGTCGAGCATCGCTTCCTCCATGGCCTCGCGCCTTTCCGTGCTGCTGTGCGGTCCGCGTCGGCGGCCTGCTTTGACAACCTACCGCCACCAATTTACCTTTATCGTAAAACTACTTCACCATGGAGGTATCTGGCGTGCGCGGCTCTTCCCCCATCACCGACGAGACCGCGGGGCCCTACCGCCGGCGATGGCTGATCCTGGTGGTGATGCTCGTCGCGGAGATCATGGATCTCCTGGACGCCTCGATCGTCAACGTCGCCGGTCCGGATCTGGAGCAGTCCCTCGGCGCCGGCTCCGTCGGCCTGCAGTGGGTGATCGGGGGCTACGCCCTCACCCTGGGAGCCGGGCTCGTGCTCGGCGGCCGGCTCGGCGACCGGTACGGCCGGCGCCGGATGTTCCTGATCGGTCTGGCCGCCTTCACCACCGCATCGCTGCTGTGCGCGCTGGCGCCGGACACCGGGTCGCTGATCGCCTTCCGGCTGCTCCAGGGCGCCGCCGGGGCGATGCTCCTGCCCCAGGGCCTGGGCCTGCTGCGGGAGAACTTCCCCGGCCCCGAGCTCACCAAGGTCTTCGGGATCTTCGGCCCCGTCCTCGGCCTCGGCGGCATCATCGGCCCGGTCCTCGGAGGATTCCTCATCGAGGGCGACTTCTTCGGCCTGGGCTGGCGCTCGGTGTTCCTCGTCAACCTCCCCATCGGCCTCGCGGCCCTCGCCGTCGCCGCGAAGTACGTCCCGAAGAAGCCGGGGGATCGCACCGTGGACGTCGACAAAGCCGGCGCGGCGCTGGTCGCCGTGTCCTGCGCGCTCCTCGTCCTGCCGCTGAACCAGGGGCAGGAGGACGGCTGGCCGCTGTGGACGTGGCTGTGCATGGCCGCCTCCGCCGCCGGGTTCGCCCTGTTCGCGCTGCACCAGCGCCGCACCGTCGCGGCGGGCCGCGAGCCGCTGATCATCCCCGCCCTGCTGCGCAAGCCCGCCTTCACCATCGGACTCGGCGGCATCGCCCTGTTCTTCGCCGGGCTCGTCGGCACCCAACTCGTCCTGACCCTCTACCTCCAGATCGGCCGGCACTTCACCGCCGGCGACGCGGGATTGGGCAACCTGCCGCTCGCCGTGGGCACGGCCATCGGTGGCGCGGTCAGCGGCGCCTTCCTCGCCGACAGGATCGGCCGCAAGGTCCTCCAGATCGGCCCGCTCGTCCAACTCGCCGGCGCGACCCTCCTCTGGTTCGAACTCGACGGCCTCACACCGGCCTCGTTCTCGATCCGGGACATCGCCCCCGGCATCGCCGTCTCCGGCATCGGCGCGGGCATGGTCATCGCCGCCCTGTTCAGCTTCGTCCTCGCCGCCGTGGACGACGCCGAGATCGGCTCCGCCTCCGGGTTCCTGTCCGCCGTCCAGTCCATCGGCGGCTCCGTCGGCGTCGCCGTCTTCGGCTCCGTCTTCTTCGCCCAGGCCGGGACCGGCGACTTCACCGCCGGCTTCCACCACGCCCTGACCATCCAGGCCTGCCTGCTGGCCGCATTCCTCGCCATCACCTTCCTGCTGCCCGAGCAGGGGCGCCCCGAGGAAGAACACCACGGCATCACCACCGACACTCCTGCCGACACCCCACAAGCCGCCGCGTGACCCCCGGCCCGCCCCGCCCGGGCGCTACGGCGCCGATACGCGTACCTGTCGCGAGGAACGCAGGACCGGCTTCAGTCCCTGTCGGGGGCGTGCAGCGCGAGGGTGAAGCTGAAGCGGTCGCCGCGGTAGAGGGTGCGGACCTGTTCGAGGGGGTGGCCCTCGGCGTCGCGGCTGCGGCGGTGGAGCAGCAGCATGGGCAGGGCGGGCGGGGTGCCGATGAGCAGGGCTTCGCGGGGGGTGGCGAGGACCGTCTCGATGCGTTCGTCGGCGCCGCCGAGCCGCACGCCGCACTCGCGCAGGTACCCGTAGAACGAGCCTTCGGGGTCGAACTCCCGCTCCAGGCGCGGGACTCGGGCAACAGGGACGTAGGTGGACTCCAGGCCGACGCGTTCCTCGTCGGCGCGCAGGACACGTTCCAGGTGCCAGAGCGGTTCACCTTCGGGGACGGCGAGGCGCTGGGCCATGGGCGGGTCGGCGGGGAGGCGGTCGAGGGTGATGAGGGTGCGGCCGGGGCGCAGGCCCTGGCGGGTGACGCCTTCGGTGTAGCTGGCGAGGGAGAGCGGCTGTTCGATCTTGGGGCCGGCGACGACGGTGCCGCGGCCCTGGCGGCGCAGGCGGCCTTCGAGGAGGAGGTCGCGCAGGGCCTGCCGGACGGTGGCGCGGGCGACGTGGTGGCGTTCGGCGAGGTCGGCTTCGGTGGGCAGGCGCCCGCCGGGACCCAATTCGGCGATGAGGTCTTCGAGTTGGGCCTTGACCAGGTAGTACTTGGGCACCCGGCCGTGGTCGGGGACGCCGGAGCGGGCGGGGGCGACGGGGGGCCGGGGGGTGCCGTGGTTCACCGCGTCACCTTATCGAGCGGTGGTCCGGCGCCATCGAGTGGCGGTTCGGCGCCCCCGAGGTCACGGAATGGTAACCGGTCTGGACTGAATTTCGGCGGTTGTTCATACAACCGTGGATCCGGGGAGGGCTCCTCCTCGCACGGGCGCCCCATCCTCGGTGCCGGTGCAACCGCACCGCGTCGCCCCCTAGTTGGGAGCCCTCGTGCGCATCCCCCGCTCCATCCGGACCGTCACCGCGGCCACCGCCGTAGCCGCCGTGCTGCTGCCGTCGGCGCCCGCCGGCGCCGCCCCCGCCGCTTCCGCCGTCGCAGCCGCCCCCGCCGCTTCCGCCGTCGCAGCCGCCCCCGCCTACAAGGGCCTGCCGGACGGCACCAAGCAGGCCAAGACCCTGGTCATCGGCGTCGACGGCACCCGCTACGACAAGCTGGCGGCCGCCGACGCGCCCAACCTCAAGGCGCTGATGGCCGGCGGCATGACCGCCACCAGCAACCTGTACGCCAACCCGCTGGCGCCGACCCTGTCCGGGCCGGGCTGGTCGACCATCGCCACCGGCGTGTGGCCCGACAAGCACCAGGTCAAGGACAACGCGTTCACCGGCGCCCGGTTCGACCAGTACCCGGACTTCGCCAGCCGCCTGGAGGCCGCCGACCCGGCCGCCTCCACGCTGGTGATCGGCTCGTGGAACCCGATCACCGGCAACGTCTTCAACGGCAAGGCGGACCTGCGGATCGCCGAGAACGAGAACGACGCCAAGACCGCCTCCGACGCCGCCGACTACCTCGCCCACGGCAACCCGGACGCCGCCTTCCTGCACTTCGACGGGATCGACGAGGCCGGGCACGCCTCCGGCGGCGCCAGCGCCCAGTACGCGGCCGCCATCCACACCGTCGACGCGCTCGTCGGCCAGGTCGTGCAGTCCGTCAAGTCCCGCCCCACGTACGGCTCGGAGGACTGGCTGATCGTCGTCACCACCGACCACGGACACACCGACGCCGGCGGGCACGGCGGCAACAGCGCCAACGAGCGGCAGACCTTCGTGATCGCCGACGGCGCCGGCTACCCGGCCGGCTCCCGGCGCTACGACGTCAAGCCCGTGGACATCGCGCCCACCGTCCTCAAGCACGAGGGCGCGGCGATCGACCCCGCCTGGCGCCTGGACGGGCAGCCGATCGACGAGATCGCCCCGGACGCCTTCGACGCGCTGCGCCCCGCCCTACAGGGCCGGGCGGACGAGACGGGCATCCCGGCCGCGGTCCGGGGCTGGACGCACACGCCGCCCAGCGGCTGGAGCATCGACAACTCCCGGATGCCCAGCGGCGGGGTGACGGAGTGGCGCGGCTGGGCCTTCGCCACCGACGAGTTCTGGAGCGCCACCCAGCTCGGACAGGGCCGGGAGACCAACGTACGGGCCCGCAACGTCTTCGCGGTCGCCGACTCCGACGAGTGGGACGACAAGGCGCACGGCGCCGGCCAGTTCGACTCCACCCTGGTCAGCCCGGCCTACCCGGTCGCCGGCCTCAGCCGGGCCACGCTGTCCTTCGCGACGAACTACAAGGTCGACGGCCCGCAGACCGGCGACGTGTACGTGGTCTTCGACGACGGCGCCCCGCAGCTGGTGAAGTCCTACCGCGCCGACCTGAACACCGTCGAGCACCTGCCCGTCACCGTGCCGGCCGGCGCCACCACCGCGCGCCTGCAGTTCCGCTACACGGGCACCAACAGCGCCTTCTGGACGGTCGACCAGGTCTCCTTCGGCTCCTGACACCACCACCGGCCCCCGCCGCCCCGGCCCCCGGGGCGGCGGGAGGCGACGCCCACCATGCGGTACGGCGGCCTCCCGGAGCGGAGTTCGACTGTCAGACCAGGCAGAACTCGTTTCCTTCCGGGTCGGCCATCACCACATGATCGGGCCTGCCGTCCAACTCCTCCTCGCTGACCACGGTCGCGCCCGCAGCGGTCAACCGCTCCACCGCCTCGACCACGCGCGGCCATCGCACCTCCCACGGTGTCTCACGGCCGCCACCGACCTGGACGTCCACGTGCACCCGGTTCTTCACCGCCTTCGGCTCCGGCACCTTCAGGAAGGACATGGTGGGGCCCACCCCCTCGGGATCACAGAGGTACGCGCCGTCATCCCACTCGTCCTCCGGGATCCCGTAGTGGGAGAGCCATTCCTCCCAACTCCCGAATCCCACAGGTGCGGGCTTCTCCGCATAGCCCAGCGCCAGTGCCCAGAACTCAGCCAGCTTCGCCGGGTGCGCGCAGTCGATCGTCAAGCTCCACCTGGTCGCCATGCGGTCCTCCTCCGGTCGGATGCCGCGACGGTACCGCGCACCTCTGACACTCGCGGCCGGTGAGCCGTCCGGTGGCGGCCGGCGTCGTCAGGGCCCTCGGCGCGTGCCGGGCAGGTGCCTCCCGGCGGCCGGTACGGTACCGGCGTGACGGGAACTCAGGACACCGTGCTGGTGGTGGTGCGCGGTCCGAGCGGGGCGGGCAAGTCGAGCGTCGCCGCGCGGCTGCGCGCCGCGTACGGACGGGGCGTGGCCGTCGTCGCCCAGGACGTGCTCCGGCGCACCGTCCTGCGCGAACGCGACCTCCCGGGCGGGGCGAACATCGGCCTCATCGACCTGGTCGCCCGGCACGCCCTCGACCACGGCTTCCACACCGTCGTCGAGGGCATCCTCGCCGCCGAGCGCTACGGCCCGATGCTCGCCCGGCTCGCCGCCGACCACCGCGGCCGCAGCCACCTGTACTACCTCGACGCCGACTTCGACGAGACCGTGCGCCGCCACGCCACCCGCCCCCAGGCCGCCGAGTTCTCCCCCGAGGACATGGCCGACTGGTACCAGCCCCACGACCTCCTGCCCGGCGGCCTCGAACGCGTCGTTCCGCAGCACAGCACCCTCGACGAGACCGTCGAGCGGATCCTCGCCGACACCCGTCTCACCCCGCCATTTCGCCACCGGTGAGCGGCGCTACGACAGCTGAGCCCGTCCCCCGCAGGAGGCCGGGGGTACGGAACGGCCCCGCCCTACCGGCGGTGGCGGCCGGTAAGTGGTCGGCGCCGCTGACGTAACGCGCGGGGCGCGGGCGCGGTTGCCTACGCCATGATCACGATCACGTGAATCTTGTCGAAACAAGATCATTATTTGATGATCCTTTGGCGTCATTTGACCCCATCTTTGATCTTGCCGCCCACTCCTATGCTCCGAGAGCGCCGTCGAGCGACGGTGTCTCAAGGAGTCGATATGAACAGACGGATGACCACACGACGCAGACCCGGCAGGCCCGTTGGCATGCGGGCGGTGAGCGGGTCGCTGGCCCTCGCCGTGGCGGTGTCGCTGCTGGCCGGGTCCGAGACGGCCCTCGCCGCGTCACCGAGCGCGGCGGCGAAGGCGGGCAGGGGAGCCGGGCAGTGGGCCACGTCCGCCGCCGACGTGCCGTCGGCGAGGGTCGCCGCCCGGCTGTCCGGGCAGCGGGTGGAGGCGCTCTCCGAGCGTACGGAGACGTCGACGACGTGGGTGAACAAGGACGGTTCGCTCACCACCGAGCTGTTCGCGGGCCCGGTCCGCTTCCAGCGCGACGGCCAGTGGGTGGACGTCGACCTCGGCCTCCAGGCGGGCGCGGACGGGTCGGTGGCGCCGAAGGCCCACCCGAACGCGCTGCGGCTCGCCGGTGCCGGCGGCACCCGGGCGAAGTCGCTGCTCCACGCGCAGGCGGCGGCCGCGGACGACGCCCGCACCCTGGTGACCCTCGGACAGGGCGACCAGCAGGTCGAGCTCCAGTGGCGCGGCGGCCTGCCCAAGCCCGCCCTGGACGGCACGAAGGCCACCTACCGGGACGCGATCGCGGACGGCGCGGCCGACCTGGTCGTGGAGGCCACCCGGACCGGCTTCGAGCAGTACACGGTGCTCAAGCAGCGCCCGAGCGCCGCCGGGTTCTCGTACACGATGCCGCTGAAGGCCGACGGCCTGAAGGCCGAGGTCCAGCCGGACGGCGGCGTGCTGTTCACCGACAAGCGCACCGGCGAGCGGCGGGCCGTGCTCCCGGCGCCGGTGATGTGGGACGCGACGGCCGTCGCCGAGGGCTCCGGCGAGCACGCCCGGCAGGCGAAGGTCGGTCTGAAGGTCGTTCAGCGCGGCGACGGCATCGACCTGGTGTTCACGCCGGACGCCGCGTTCCTCGCGGACCCGAGGACGCAGTACCCGGTGACGGTCGACCCCTCCACCACGGCCCTCGGCAACGTCTTCGACACCCGGGTGCAGCAGGGCGAGACGGTCGACTGGTCGGCCGACACCGAGATCTACTGGGGCAACTCCGGCACCAAGAACGCGGACGGCTCCTCCCGCCAGGCCCGGTCGTTCATCAACTGGAACACCGCGCCGATCGCGGACGCGCTGATCACCAACGCCAGCCTGTCGCTGTACAACTTCCACTCCGGCAACAGCGACTGCCAGCCCTACGCGTGGGACATCTGGGACACCGGCCTCGCCTCGACCGCCTCACGCTGGACGGCGCAGCCCTCCTGGAACGCCAAGAAGGCCACCGGCACCGAGACCAAGGGCCGGGACGCCTGCGGCGGCGACGGCTGGATCACCGCGGACGTCACCAACCTGGTGCAGACCTGGACGTCGGCGAAGAACACCACCTCGGGCATGGGGCTGCGCGCCCCGGACGAGACCAACACCAAGTACTGGAAGGAGGTGAACTCCGCCAACGCCGCGACCAACGTCCCGAAGCTGACGGTGACGTACAACTACCGCCCCCGGACCGGGACGGACCAGCAGGCCGGCTCCCCGTTCTACAAGGACGCCGCCGGCACCTGGTGGGTCAACTCCACCACCCCGACGCTGCGCGACACCTTCGTCGACCCGAACAACGACAAGGTCGACGGCACCTTCCAGATCTTCGACGCCGCCACCGACACCCAGGTGGGCAACGTCCTGGTCTCCCCGTACGTGCCGAGCGGGGCCCCGGCCTCCGTCAAGGTCCCGGCCGGTGTGCTGGCCAACGGCAGGACGTACAAGTTCCGCACCTCCCCGTACGACGGGCTGCACTACAACAACAACTGGTCGGCGTGGGCCACCTTCACGGTCGACACCTCCGCCCCCTCGGCGCCCGCCGCGCTCTCCTCCTCCGACTACCCGTCGGGCCAGTGGGTCAAGGGCCCCGGCCAGGCCGGTTCCTTCACCGCGACCCCGCCGGCCGGTGACCAGAACGCCCTGGAGTGGACGCTCGACGGCGCGACCTGGACCAAGGTCGCGACGAACGGCTCCACCGCGCCGGTGACCTTCACCGTGACCCCGGCCAAGGCCGGCACCAACACCCTTCAGGTGCGGGCGGTGGACCGGGCGGAGAACAAGTCCGAGGCCCGTACCCACACCTTCCAGGTCGGCGCGGGCGGTGTCACCTCGCCGAACGACGGCACCCGCACTGCGGCGCGCCTGCCGCTCACCGCCGAGGCCGACGCCGCCCGGTACGACCAGGTGGCCTTCTCCTGGCGGCGCTCCGACGCCGACGCCTGGACGCGGATCCCCGCCGGCGACATCACCAACGGCGGTGCCGCACTGGCGGCCTGGCCCGTGCCCCTCGCCGCGGGCAAGAGCCCGGCGCTCACCTGGAACGCCACCTCCACGGTGACCCCGGACGGCACCGTCCAGCTCCGCGCGGACTTCACCGGGCCCGGCGCCGCGGCCGTCTCCTCCGAGCCGGTGCGGGTCGTCGTCGACCGCAAGGCCGACGGCGCGGCGACGGAGAACGTCGGCCCGGGTGCGCTGAACCTGCTCACCGGCGACCTCAGGGTCCCGGCCACCGACGTGTCGCTGTTCGGCATGACGGTCGGCCGCACGCACTCCTCGCGTGACCCGCGGGCCGCCGCCGGCCAGGACGGCCAGGCCGCGGTCTTCGGCCCCAACTGGGTGTCCAGCGTGTCGTCGAGCCTGTCCGCCTCGGAGTACACGGAGATCCGCAGGACCTCCGGCACCTCGCTCAGCGTGATGGCCGCCGACGGCTCCGCCGTCTCCTTCACCTCGAACGCGGCCGGCAACGGCTGGGCGCCCGAACCGGGCAGCGAGGACCTCACCCTGAGCGGCTCCTTCGGCGCCGACTTCACGCTCTCCGGCACCGAGGGCACCGTCACCACCTTCGCCAAGGCCGATCCGGCCGCCGCCACCTGGACGGTGACCTCCACGCTCCAGGGCGGGCTGGCCAACACCACCACCAGCGTGGTGTCGGAGACGACCGTGGTCGGCGGCAAGACGCTGGCCCGGCCGAAGCTCGTCATCGCGCCGACCTCCGCGGCCACCCCGGCGGTGTGCGCGGCGAACGTCGCCGCCAAGGGCTGCCGCGTCCTGCAGTTCGTCTACGCCACCGCGACCACCGCCACCGGCGTCACCACCGGCACCGAGTTCGGTGACGTCGCCGGGCAGGTCAGCGCGATCAGGCTCTGGAGCACCGCGCCCGGGGCCGCCGCGGCCACCGCCACCGACGTCGCCGTCTACCGCTACGACTCGGCCGGGCGGCTGCGCCAGACCTGGGACCCGCGGCTCGGCCAGAGCAGCCAGAACCAGTACGCCTACTACACCCAGGGCGCCGACGACGGCCTGCTCTCCTCCGTCCAGCTCAGCGGCACCCTCGCCACCTCGCTGGCGTACGGCACCGTCACCGCCAACCCGGCCGCGGGCCCGGGCATGTTGACGAAGACCTGGCACGACACCCTCGCCCCCGGCACCACGGGCACCGTGAACGGCACCGCCACCACCACCGTCGTCTACGGCGTCCCGCTCTCCGGCGCGAAGGCACCGGAGGACCTCTCCGCGCCCGCCGCCTCCGCGTGGGGCCAGAGCGACCTGCCGACCGACGCCACCGCGGTGTTCCCGCCGGACCAGGCCCCCGCCTCCAACAACGGCACCGACCTCGGCGCCGGCGACTACACCAGGGCGAGCGTCACCTACCTGAACGCCTCCGGCCGCCAGGTCAACCAGGCCACCCCGGGCCACCACGTCACCACCACCGAGTACGACAACCAGGGCCACCAGGTCCGCAGCCTGACCGCGGGCAACCGCGAGCTCGCCCTCGGGGCCACCCCCGCGGCCAAGGCCGAACTGGCCGACCTCGGCATCGACACCCTGCCCTCCGCCGAGCGCGCCCGGCTCCTGTCGAGCAGCAGCGCCTACAGCGCGGACGGCCAGCAGGAGACCGACGTCTACGACCCGCTCCACCGCATCACCCTCGCCGCCGACGCCACCTCCGGTGCGACGGTCCTGGCGAAGGCCGGCACCCAACTGCCCGCCCGCCAGCACACCGTGAAGACCTACGACGAGGGCCGGCCGACCGACGGCACCGCCAAGATCAAGAACCAGATCACCCTCACCACCACCGGCGCCCGGCTCCGCGCCTGGCCCGACCTGCTGGTCGACGCCCGCCAGGACCGGACCACGTACAACTGGGCGCTCGGCGTGCCCACCGCGCAGATCAAGGACAGCGGCGGCCTCGCCCTGACCACCACCACCGGCTACGACGGCCAGGGCCGGGTCGTCTCGACCCAGCAGCCGGCCTCCACCGGCTCCGACGCGGCGGCCGGCTGGACCACCTACTACACCGCCGGCGGCACCGGCACCTGTGGCAACCGCCCCGAGTGGGCCGACCTCGTCTGCCAGACCGGGCCCGCCGCGGCCATCACCGGCGGCGGCGCCAACCCGGCACAACTGCCCACCAGGACAACCCAGTACGGGCAGTTCGGCCAGGTCACCCGCACCACCGAGACGGCCAACGGCGTCACCCGCACCACCGTGACCGACACCGACACGGCGGGGCGCCCCACCACCGTCACCGTCACCGACGGCCTCGGTACCCCGGCCCCCGCCGCCACCACCACGTACCACCCGGGCACCGGCGCCGTCACCCGCCAGACCTCCGCCACCGGCGGCACCATCACCAAGGGCTACGACGAACTCGGTCGCCTGATCTCCTACACCGACGCCGACGGCGCCGTCACCACCACGGAGTACGACGCCCTCAACCGCCCCACCAAGGTCACCGACACCTCCCCCTCCACCACCACCTACACCTACGACACCGCCGTCGACCCGCGCGGCCTGGCGACCTCGGTGACGGACTCCGTCGCCGGCACCCTCACCGCCCGCTACGACGCCGACGGCACGCCGCTCACCCAGGGCCTGCCCGGCGGCTACACCCGGACCGACGACAAGGACCCGGCCGGCACCACCACCGGCCGCACCTACACCCGCGACAGCGACGGCCTCGTGCTGGTCTCCGACGGCATCACCGAGACCATCCACGGCCAGCGGGCCACCCACACCGGCACCCCCGGCGTCACCGC
This sequence comes from Kitasatospora sp. NPDC088264, assembly GCF_040685715.1. Classification (NCBI taxonomy): domain Bacteria; kingdom Bacillati; phylum Actinomycetota; class Actinomycetes; order Kitasatosporales; family Streptomycetaceae; genus Kitasatospora; species Kitasatospora sp. NPDC088264. The sequence continues at coordinate 50,634 of NZ_JBFBIR010000036.1, read as the reverse complement.
GGCCCAGACCTACGCCTACGACCGGGCCGGCCGGCTCCTCCAGGTCCAGGACACCTCGACCGACGCCGTCTGCACCACCCGCACCTACACCTTCGACCGCAACACCAACCGCACCGCGCTGGCCACCGCCGACGCCGCCCGCGGCCAGACCTGCACCACCACCGGGGGCACCGGCCAGACCAGCACCTACGACACCGCCGACCGCCTGGTGAACCCCGGCTACACCTACGACGCGTTCGGCCGCACCACCGCACTGCCCGGCAGCACCGTCGCGTACTACAACACCGACCTGGTGCAGCAGCAGACCAGCGGCACCAACCGGCAGAGCTGGACCCTCGACTCGGCCCAGCGCTTCCGCGCCTGGACCACCGAGACCAACACCGCCGGCGCCTGGGCCCAGACCGGTCTGCGGACCAACCACTACGGCTCCGACACCGACAGCCCCCGCTGGATCACCGAGGACTCCGCGGGCACCCTGACCCGCAACGTCACCGGCCCCGCCGGCACCCTCGCCGCCACCACCGCGAAGACCGGCGGCACTGTCCTGCAACTCGCCAACCTGCACGGCGACATCACCCTGCGGCTGCCGCTGGACACCGCCGTCGCGCCCACCGTCCTCGACTACGACGAGTACGGCCAGCCGCGCACCGGCCAGCCCGGCACCCGCTACGCCTGGCTCGGCGACAAGCAGCGCTCCGACGAGACCCCGAGCGCCCTCACCCTCATGGGAGCGCGCCTCTACAACCCGGCCGCCGGCCGCTTCCTCTCCCCCGACCCGGTCCAGGGAGCGAGCGCCAACGCCTACGACTACTGCAACGCCGACCCGGTCAACTGCACCGACCTCAACGGCCGGATGCCCGGCTGGCTGAAGGCCGCGCTCAAGGCCGCCGTCGCCCGTGCCGTCCAACTGTCCGTCACCGCGGCCGTGGCCGCCTGGATCCCCTTCCTGGCACCCTGGGCGCTCCACATCGGCAACTGCGCCGGCGGCGCCTGCGCCGGTGTACTGTTCGGGAGCGGCGGCTGGAAGCAGCGCATCGTCTGGGCCGTCGCCGGCTGCCTCGCGGGTTTCGTCTTCGACCGCGGCGTCTCCCAGCGGATCGTCGACAAGGTGATCGGCGTGGTCAGGAGGTTCGTGTGACATCCACGGAGTCGGCGGAGTCGGCGGAGGAACCGGCAGCGCGCCGGGTGAGCCCGCTGCGCCTCGCCGCGACCAACGGGGCCTGGCTCGCGCCGTCCTTCCTCGCCGCCTACCTGCTCGCCGACCGCCTCACCGCCGACGCCACCACCCGCACCTGGTGCACCCTGCTCCTCGCACCGGTGATCGGCCTGGCCCTGCGTGCCGCGGCCACCCTCGTGGCCCGCCGCCGACGGGCGCGGACCAGCCGGCGATAGCCCGACGCACACTCCCGCAACAGGCCGACCCGCCGGCGCCACCGGCGGGTCGGCCTGTTCCGTGCTCGTTCCGTGCTCGTTCCGTGCCAGCGGGGCACACCGATGGTCACGAGGCAGACGGGGCGGCCGATGGCGAAGGCCGAGGCCAACGGCCTCGGCCTTTCGGCCGCCCGACGCCGAACGGCGCGCCGGGCGGTCAGCCCACCGCGGGCCGCGTACGACGCGCGGCGCGGGCAGGCACCTCCACCACGGTGAACCAGACCAGGACCGCGCACAGGAAGGCCGCCGCCGCGAAGACCAGCGGTCCCGTGACGGAGTCGTCCCGCGCGCCGGCGGCGAGCGCGGCGACCGCCGACAGGACGAGGGCGACGGCCGCCAGCGCACGAGGGCTGCGCGCGACGCCCGGTGCGGCGGAGGACGGCAGCAGCCAGAGCGCGAGACCGTAACAGGCGCAGCCCAGCAGCGCGGCCCCCAGCACGTCGCTGGGCCGGTGGTGGTAGAGCGCCTGCACGGCGCCGGCGGTGACGGTGAGCCACAGCATGCCGACCGCGGTGACGTAGAGGCGCAGGCGCGGGGAGGCGACGAGGGCGGCGCCGAGGACCAGCCCGATGGGGACGGCCGCGTGCCCGCTGGGGAAGCTCACCTCGGTGAGCATGTCGGGCGCGTTCACCAGGTCGGGGCGGGGCAGGAGCATCTTGCTGCACACCTCGGTGCCCCCGAACGTGCCCAGGACGACCCCGATCGCCGCGCAGCCCTGCCACCAGCACCGCCGCACCAGCGCGACGACCACGATCACGGCCATCCCCACGACCAGGGTGGGAAGGGCCGTGAACTCCAGCGGCGGCATGGCCGCCGAGTCGTAGACCGACCCCGACCAGTCGTAGATCCACGCCGGTTCGCCGCCGTTCCCGTTCATCAGGGAGTTCTCCCCCCGCTGCCCGAACGGGGTCCAGACGGCGAGCAGGTAGACCGCCACGAACCCCAGAGCGCACAGCAGAGCCGGCAGCCACGGCCGTATCGACCGCGAAGGGCCCCCTCCGGCCGGGGTTCCCGGGGCCCGGCCGGGAGCGTCCGGCCCGGGTGCGGACAGGGCCGGGTGATCTTGCTGAGTCATCACTGTCTTTCTGCTCGCAGCTCTGGGAACCGCGAGCCCTGGTCGTAGACGACTTGGTTTGAACGGGGACGCCGACGACGACGTCACGGTTCCCGTCCCGACTCGGACCCGACACCGGACCCGGGCCCGGACCCGGACTGAGGACATCGCCGTCGGCTCCTGCGGCGTCATGCCGGGTGGATGAGGCGGCTCTCGTAGGCGAAGACCACGGCCTGTATCCGGTCGCGGAGTTCGAGCTTGTGCAGGATTCGCCCCAGATGGGATTTCACGGTCGCCTCCGCGAGGAACAGGGCGGCCGCGATCTCGGTGTTGGACAGGCCGCAGCCCACCTGGACGAGCACCTCGCGTTCACGGGCGCTGAGCCGGCTCAGCCGATGGTCGGGGCCGGCGCTGCCGCCGTCGGGGATGTGCGGGCGCAGGTGCTCCAGCAGGAGGCGGGTGATCCGCGGGGACACCACCGCGTCGCCCGCGGCGACGCTGCGTATCGCGGTGAGCAGTTCCTCGGGCCTGGTGTTCTTCAGCAGGAAGCCCGAGGCTCCGGCGCTGAGTCCGGCGAAGGCGTATTCATCCAGGTCGAAGGTGGTGAGGATCAGCACTCTGCTGTGCGGGGAGGCCCGGATGACCTGCCGGGTCGCCTCGATCCCGTCGATGCCGGGCATCCGGACGTCCATGAGGACGACATCGGGGCGCAGTTCCCGGGCGAGGCGGATGGCCTGGGCGCCGTCCGCGGCTTCGCCGACCGGTGTCATGTCGGGCTGGCCCTCCAGGACCGTGCTGAAGGCCATCCGGAGCAGTGCTTCGTCGTCGGCGATCAGGATGCGGATCGTCATGCGGACGCCGCTCCGCCGCTGTCGAGGAGGAGACGGGTGTGGACTCCCCAGCCGCCACCCGGAAGCGGTCCGGCCCGCAACGTCCCCCCGTAGGCGGCCGCGCGCTCGCGCATGCCGGGGATGCCGTGGCCGGACGGTGTGGCGCCGGGAAGCGGCGGGCGGGGGCCGCTGTCGGTGACGTCCACGGTGACGGTCCCGGTCGAGCACCGTAGCCGGACCTTCGCGCGTGTGCCGGTGGGTGTGTGCTTGAGGGTGTTGGTCAAGGCTTCCTGTACCAGGCGGTAGACGGTCAGTTGTGCGGTGGCGGGTATGTGGGTGTGGCCGCCCTGGACCTCGATGCGGGTCGGCAGCCCGGCGGCGCACATCTGGTCGGCGAGGGCCTCCAGTTGGGCGATGCCGGGCAACGGGTGGCGTTCCGCGTCCGGTTCGTCGGTCCGCAGGATGCCCAACGAGCGCCGCATGTCGGTCAGGGCCTGCCGGCCCGTCTCGGAGATCTGGAGCATCGCGGTGGTCGCCTTGTCGGGCGACCGGTGCTGCGCGTAGACGGCGGCGTCGGTGAGCGCGACCATGACGGACAGGTTGTGGGTGACGATGTCGTGCATCTCCCGGGTGATACGTGTCCTCTCCTCGGCGACGGCCAGTCGCGCCTGCTGTTCCTGTTGCTGCTCCAGGCGTGCGGCCCGTTCCTCCAGGGCCGCGAGGTAGGCGCGCGTGGTCCGCACGTTCACACCCAGGACGGCGGCGGCGACGACCATCGCGGTGACCGCGACGAAGGGGGTCAGGAACGCGCCTTCCGTCGCCCAGCGCAGGCAGGCCAGCAGGGCCCCCGCCTCCACGACGGCACCGGTGACGAGCGTGCCGCGCCGGCCCGAGTTCGCGGCTGCCGTGTAGAGGGCCACCAGCAGGCAGACGTCCGCCGGAAGTTGGACGTCCGTCAGCCACTGGACGAAGGCCGCGGCTGCCACGACGCCGAACACCGTGAGCGGGGCCCTGCGCCGCCACACCAGGGGCAGTGCGAGGGCGGCGGTGAGGGCGACGGCCACCGGCAGCTCGTGCGGTGCCCGGGTGGTGATGATGTTGAGCAGGAGAAGCGTCGGCAGCAGCGAGTCCCACGCCACGGGCGGCAGCCGGGAGGACCGGCGCCCGGCGGCTGTCACCAGTCGCGCCGCTCGTGCGGAGGCCAGGTCGGCGTACCTCGTCAGCCGTGAGGTCGTCCCCGCCCACCGCACCCGCGTCAGCACCCACACCCTGCCCCGGCCCCGGTGGGCATTGCCGGGTTCCGCGGCCGCCTCGGTCATCGCACGTCCCTGTCGATTCGGCGTCATGGTGGCCCCGGCCGGGGCTGCCACCGCGTGCAGCCGGATCCGAGTGGCGTACGGGAACGTACGCCTCGCGCTGCCCGGCACGTACCGCGGCCCTGTCACGGTAGGCGGCGGGCCCCATGGAGCACATGAGTCCACCGTCTGATGGCACCGTGCCCGGGTACGACCGCAGGAGGAGTCCCGCTACCTCCCGTGGTCGTAGGGCGGCCGCCGATCCGGCGTGCCCGATTGCCACTCCGGTCGCACCGGGACCTGCCGCGGATTGCGACCCCGGTGGCACCCGACGGCGACCCGGGATCGATGTGGCAGCGCGTGCCCGGCGCCGAACATGGCCTGGTGACCGAGATCATCACGGGGCTGTACATGTCCCCCCTGGAAATCCTTGTCCTGCTGGGCGCCGTCGCACTGGTGGTGGCGCGCTGGCTTCCCCCCTCCGCCCGCCCACGCGTCACGATCGCGGCGGGGGCGGTTCTCGTGCTGTCCGCGATCCTGCTGAGCGTGGCGGGGATCCACTGGCAGATGCTGCCGGTACTGGCAGGCGCCGCCTTCGCGTCGCCGTTCGCCCTCTCCCCCCTGCTGCGACCGCTTCGACGCCGTCCCGGCCGGCCGGCGTGGCGGGCCCGATGGTGGCTGGCGTTGCCGGGATCGGTGGCCTGCGTCGGCCTGATCGCCACGGGCCCGGTGGCCGCCTGGGCCCTTCCCGTACCCGAGTTCCCCCAACCGTCGGGCGACTTCGCGGTCGGCACCCGCGTGGTCCAGTGGACCGACCCGCACCGCCCCGAGACCTTCACCGCCGATCCGGACGACCGGCGCACGGTCGTGGTCCAGCTCTGGTACCCCGCGCAGAAGAGCCCCACCGGCGCGCAGCGGGCCCAGTACCTCGGACGTACGGAGCACGAGGCGCGCACCGTCTCCGACGCCCTCGCCCGCCAGGTCGGCCTGCCGGGTTTCCTGGTCGACGGTGTTCCGCGTGCCCACACCCATGCGGTCTTCGACGCCCCGGTGGACGGCGGGCGGGGGCGGTTCCCCGTCGTCCTGTTCTCACCCGGGTCGGGCGGAGTGCGCACCCAGAACACCGCCTGGGCGGAGGAACTGGCCAGCCACGGCTACGTGGTCGCCGCCCTCGACCACCCGTACGACTCCGCCGCCGTCGTCCTCGCCGACGGCCGGACGATCACCACCGAGACCACCTCCACCGGCGACCCGGACCAGGACGAGAAACTGGCGGCCGACTGGACAGCGATTCGGGCCGCCGACCTCGGCTTCGTCCTCACCCAACTGGACGGCCTGGACCGGGGTGAGACCGCCGACCCGCTGAGCGGACACCTGGACACCGGCCGGGTCGCCGTGGCCGGCCACTCCATGGGTGGCGCTGCCGCCCTCCAGGCAGCCCGGCAGGACCGCCGCTTCGACGCCGTCATCGATCTGGACGGCTACCCCCACGGCCCCGTCTCCCCCTCCCTCGACCAGCCGACGCTCGCGCTCACCCAGGCCATCACCCCGGCAACCGACCCGCGCTACCTGCCCCGCCTCACCGAGGCGCTCAAGTCCAGCACCGCGACGAGCTACCGGCTCACCATCCCCGGCGCCGCGCATCTCACGTTCATGGACGGCCCCCTGTATCTGCCGCCCGTGCCCTCGATAGTCGGCTCCCTGGGCCGCACGGAGAGCCCGCGCGTCGTCGCCGCGGCCACCCTCGCCTTCCTGGACGCCACTCTGCGAGGCAAACCCGGCGACCTGGCCGGCGTTCTGCCGGCCTACGGCAACCTCAGCGTCCACCGCCCGGACAACAGCGGCTGACCAACTGTTCCGGGGCACGTACGCCTGCCGGACGAGGACGACGGGATCATCGGCCGGACGGTCGCGCCCGAAACCGCTGGTAGGCGGCCCCGCGTCGTTGTTCACCTGTGGGCGAACGCGCGGAGCAGGCGTACGTACGGGGTCCAGCGGGCCGGGCGGGCCACCGTGCCCGTGCAGGCGAGCTCGGCGCGGTCCAGGCCGTCCTCCAGGCAGGCGTCGTGCATCGGGCGCCAGGCCGCCGGCCAGGTCAGGCGTGCCAGGCCGCCGGCCTTCATCGCGAGGGTGTGCCGCAGCACGGTGCGTTCCTCGCCGACGGGCAGCACCGTGAACTCGTGGAAGCCGTGGAATCCGCGCGGCCCGCTGAAGGTGAAGCGGACCCAGACCCCGGGCACGTAGGCGGTGACCGTGTAGCGGACCGGGCCGTGGCCTCCGGTCGCGCCGACCGCCAGTGGGCGGTCGAACTCCATCGCGGGCCAGTCCGGGTGCGGCCAGAGCCGGTCCGCCGGGCCGCCTGACAGGTTGTCGACGAGCGCGCCCACCTCGCTCGCCTTGGCGGCCAGCAGGCGCTCGTGCACGTTGTAGACGCCCATGCGTCCTCCCCTTCAGATTATTAGAGACCATCCTCTAATAATCTGGAGGGTACCCTCTGATTCATGGCGAGACCACCCCGCTTCGACACCGACCAGATCCTCGACGCCGCCGTCCGGCTGGCCGCCTCCGCCGGGCCGGCCGGCGTGACCATGTCCGCCGTCGCCCAGGCGATCGGCGCGCCGAGCGGGTCCATGTACCACCGCTTCCCCGGCCGTACGGCACTGCTCGCCGAGATGTGGCTGCGCACCGTGGAGCGTTTCCAGGAGGGGTACTTCGCCGCACTCGGCAGCGCGCCCGACCCCCACCCGGCCGCCCGCGCGGCCGCCCGGCACGTCATCTCCTGGAGCCGCGCCCACCCGCAGGAAGCCTCGCTCCTCCTCTACGGCGCCGAGGAGTTCGGCCGCGCCGACTGGTCCGAGGACCACAAGGAGCGCGCGGACCTCGGCAGCCGGCGCGTGCTCGACTCCATCGCCTCCCTCGCCGAAGCCCTCGGCGCGGCGGGCCCCCGGGACCACGAGCGCATCACCCTGGCCCTGATCGACCTGCCGCTGTCGGTGGTCCGCCGCCATCTGCGCGCCGGGCAGCCACTGCCACCGCACGCAGAAGACCTCACCGAGGAATGCACGACGGCTCTGCTGGCCGGCGCGGGGGCTCCGTGATCGGACTCCCCGAAGCCGGAGTCCTCCGCGGAGCTACACCGTCAGGCCCTGGCCGCCGGGGCGACGAGCGCCTGACGGACGGCGCAGTACCAGCTGGCGGGGCCGGTGGGGCAGTCGGGGCCGTCGACGTTGCGGGAGAGTGCGTACTCCCAGCCCGCGGCACCGGCGAAGTCCGGGTACTTGTCGGCGAGAGCGCGCAGGGTCCGCTGGAGGACCGGCATGTCGACGTAGCCCCCGCAGTCCAGGTTGTCGTTGGTGATGCCGGCGGCGACGACCTTGGACGCGGGGAACTGGTTCTGGATGACCGCGTCGTAGTCGGCGGTGTCGGCGAGGCTGCCGTTGCCGCAGTAGAACTGGGTGTTGTACCAGCGGATCAGGGGGCCGACCTGCTTTTCGAGCGTGCGGTAGTCGAGGAAGGGAAGGTTGCCGCCCTCGGGCATGGTGAGATCGCCGGGCCCCGGGGCAAGGGTGATCAGAAAGTCCGGCCCGAAGTCGGAGCGCAGCTGACGGATGAGCCGCTCGGCGGTCGCCTCGCGGAACGCTTCCTCGACGTCGAGGTCGATGCCGTCCAGCCGGTACGTCCTGAGGGCGTCGCGGACGGGCGGGTAGTACGTGCCGAAGTCCTTGTCGAGCAGCCCGTACGTCCCCTGCGCGGCGCCGCCGAGAAGAGCGGTGACCTTGACGCCCTTCGCCTGCACCGAGGCGATGTCACGCCACATCGGAACGTACTTGGGCGCGGAGGGCGGGTCGTCGTTCAGGGTGAGGATCGGGTACTGGGCGGGGTCGTTGAGGTGGAACGCGGCCACCTCCACCACGTCCGCGTGACCGATCAGGGGCACCGGGGAGACGTAGTGGCTGTCCGGGTCACCTGTGGTCGTGCCGGTCTGGTAGAACGCGACGACGTGGCGGGTCGCCGACGTCTTCGCCGCGGGAGAGGTGCCTCGCACCCCATCCGGGTGTCCGTGACTGCTCATGGACGGGTTCCTCCTGGTGGTCGGCCACAGACCTGCTGTGGGTCACCAGGAAGCGTGCCGCCCCGCCTGGAGGGTCGCGCGCATTCCCACCACGCGTCCTGGAATTCCACTCCGCCAGCCCCGTACCACCGCCGCCGCCCATCGGCCCGGCCCGCCGGGTCGAGGCCGGCGAGGTCGGTGTCGCGCTCGGCCCGACGAGCTCCCCGCCTCGCCGGCTCGGGGGAGGCTCAGTCGACGCAGAACTCGTTGCCCTCGATGTCCTGCATCACGATGCACGAATCGTGGCCGTCGTAGAGCAGTTGCACGCGTACCGCGCCGAGCGCGACCAGCCGGGTGCACTCGGCTTCGAGCGTGGCGAGGCGCTCTTCGCCCACGAGCCCGGTGCCGACCCGCACGTCGAGGTGCACCCGGTTCTTGACGACCTTGCCTTCGGGAACGCGCTGGAAGAACAGTCGCGGGCCCTCGCCTGAGGGGTCGCTGCAGGCGGACCACGAACCCCGGTCCTCAGCAGGCTGGGAGCGGTCGTACTCGTCCCAGGTGGCGAACCCCTTCGGCGGCGGCGATTCGTACCCCAGCACCTCGCACCAGAAGCGGGCGACGCGCTGGGGTTCCGCGCAGTCGAAGGTGACTTGGAACTTCTTGATCAATGACATAAGCGCACCATAACAGGGGTGCTGTCGCTCATCTCCGGCCCAGGAGCCGCACGTTGGCGCTCCCGAAACGGCAGGGGCGCGGGTCCTCCAGGAGAACCGGGAGCCACGCAGCCGCGGGAGTGCTAGCCGAACGACGTGGTGACGGTGTGGTGGAGCCGGGCGATCTCGTCCTCCCAGTCGGGGACCGCGCGGGCGGGGACCAGGATGACGTGTTCGACGCCGACGTCCGCGAACTCGGCCAGGCGCTCGCGCAACGCCCGGTCGCCGCCGACGGCATAGACATCGCGGCTGGTGCAGCCCTGTTTGTGGGCCGAGACCTCGGCGTCCAGCTCGCGCCGGAGTTCGGGGGTGTCGATGGCGGGCGGCACGTAGACGAGCTGCACCGCGCGGGTGATGTGCTCGGTGCGGCCGAGGTGCTGCCGCTCCTCGTCGAGGACCTTCAGGCGCCGGCGGTACTCGGCAGGGGTGATGAACGCGGGGACCCAGCCGTCCGCGAGGGCGGCGACGCGCCGTACGGTCCCCTCCCTGCCTCCGCCCAGCCACACGGGCGGCACCCCGGTCGGGCCGCTGCCGCTGGATTCCCCGGCGGACTCCCCGACGAGGCGGCGCAGGCGGCGCAGGATGTCCTCCAGGGCGGCGGCCGCTTCGGCGGGGTCCCGGATGAGGGCCTCGCGGGGGCCTCCGATGCCGAGCTGGGCGACGAACCGGCCGTTGGACCGCCGGTACAGGTCGGTCAGTTCGCGGACCACGGCGGAGGGTTCCAGGCCGGCGGCGACCAGGACGTGCGGACCGAATACCAGGGCGGATGTCCGGTGGGCCACTTCCCGTGCCAGCTCAAGCGGCGGGGGCATGTCGTCCCCGTTGTTGTTGTAGAACCAGAACGAATCGAATCCGTGCTGCTCCACCGCGTCGAGCAATTTCCACAAGTGGTCCCGCGTCACGTCATGACGCAACGAGGTACCGAAACAGAAGCCGAATTGCAGACCCATGAGACCTCCCTGTCGAGATATTGCCTGCGGGGCACGGCCGCCTGCCAGGCGGGCGGTCGATGAATTGGCGGGAGCCATATGAATACCGACTTCAGGTCCGCGATCCACAGGATTTTCCACTCCTGTCGAACCCTTTCGAACCCTGTCGAAATAAGGGGTCTCCGCTCACCGTGCGCAGCCGACGAAGCAGATCAGATACACCTTCGCCTGGAACGTACCACAGGGGTCAAGCCTTCGAGAAGTGCGCCAATCCAGGCCCGAAGCTCATTTACCGAGCCATATAACATCCTTTAACCAATCTTCGCAAGGTCCACAGGTTTCACTCAAACCAACGGTGTGATTCGCCCCAAAGTGCGCTCTTGCGCCGCCCCCGAGGCGGCAGGGGCGTCGGCGGAAGCACTGGATCCGGTGTCGGGAGAGGCGGGCATAGCCCTATGTCCAGAAAGTCGCCTTCCCTGCACCTTCGAGAATGAGACATTCCGTTTGCTCGTTCTTGAAAAACTCCCAGGGTACATACAGACTCGTTTCGTGAACGGACCCCGGCGTGCCGGAGGTCCGACCCGGGGCACCGATCCCCGAGGGCGCCGACCGCACCTTCACGTACGCGCCCCTGGTTCCCCTCTCAATTCGCCGTCGCCGGCATCCGCCCGCTCACGGGCGAACTCTTCGAGTTTGCAGAGCCCCATGCCCGGATGGCCGCACAGCTTCATTCTTCCTCTCGACACCCCGCGCTCGGACCACCGGCCGAGTGCCGCCAGCACGTACGGAAGGGGCAACCGAAGTGAACAGGAGCGACCTGGTTTCGGATTCGGGTCCGGCGCCGGATGCCGAATTCGCGTTCCCGCTCTCGGCCCCGGAGTTCGGTATCTGGCTCACCTGTCGGGACCAGCCGGAGTCCTTCAACATCCACCGCGTCTGGGAACTGCGCGGGCAGCTCGACGAGCAGGCCCTGAAGGGCGCCGTCGAGGAGACCGTCGCCCGGCACCCCGTGTTCGCCCGCCGGCTCGTCGACGAGGACGGCGTGCCCTCCTGGGTTCCCGGCGTGCCGCAGCCGCGATGGACCGCGATGGACACGGCCACGACGGTCGACGCCACGCCCTGGGCGCCCGTCGGACGCCACCGGTTCGACCTGAGACGAGACTGCCCCGTCCGCGTCGACCTGTTCCGGCACCGACCGGACCACCATGTGCTCTCCCTCCTGGTGCACCACATCGCGTGCGACGGGGCGTCGCTGGAGAACGTGCTGGCGGACATCGGTGCCGCGTACAACGCGCGCACCGGCGGCGGGCCCCCCTTCACACCGTCACCGGCACCGCCCGCGGTGTCCGACCCGCCCGCGCCGGCGGAGCCCTCCCGCTTCTGGCCCCTCGAACTGGCGGACGCCCAGTGGCCGGAGGCCCTGCCGCGCACCCCGGGCCCCCGGACGGCCGAAGCCGACGTCCTGGTGCTCCCGCTGCCCCCGGACGAGGCCGACGCGGTGCGCGCGGCGGCCCGCCGCCTGCGCGTCACCCCGTACCTCATGGGACTCGCCGCCCTCTACGCGGCGTTCGCCACGCAGGGCAACGCCCCCGACGTCATGGTCGCCACACCGTTCGCCTCCCGGACACCGGCCACCGTGTCGCTGGTCGGCTGCTTCGCGCGGATGGTCCCGCTGCGCCAGCGGTGGCCCTCGGGAGCCTCCGGCACCGAGCTCTGCGACGGTGTGCGGCGGACCGTCGCCGAGGCGCTGTCCCACGCGCACGAGCCGATCCACGAGAGCGCGGACCTCTTCGACGCCGCGGCGCCCGGACTCACCGTCAGTTTCCAGCTGCGGGACCCCCTTCCGGGGCCGGCACTCGGCGGGCTCACCGTCCGTGCGATGGAAGCGGCGTGGGCGGCGGGCACCGTACCCGGGGCGGAAGCGGTGCGTGAGCCGGCGGCACCCGTCGCAGGTGCACCGGAGGCGCCCGGAGCGACTGAAGCGACTGAAACCCCCGGAGCCCCTGAAGCCCTCGAAGCTCCCGGAGCCGCTCCCCCGGCCGGGCACCCCGGCGGGACGAACGGCCTCACTCGTTTCGACCTCGAATTCGACCTGTGCTTACGGGCGGACGACGCCTCGGTGACGGTGACGCGCCGGGTGCGCGGCGGCACGACCCACGCGGCCGCCGCCGAACTGCTCGCCGTCTACCGCCGGGTCCTGCTCGCCCTCGCCCGCGACCCGGGGGCACCGCTGCCCCGCTCGACGAGCGCGGCGACGCCGTCCCTGATCGTCGCGCCGGCCGATCCGTCGGCGCACGCACAGCCCCTCATGGACCGGTTCGACGCCTGGGTGCGCACACAGCCCCGGCGGCCGGCGGTGCGGTGCGGCGACGACCTCCTCACCTTCGCCGGCCTGGACCGCGAGGTCGCCCGGCTCGCCGCCGCCCTGCGCCGCCACGGCGCGGGCCCGGGCACCGCGGTGGGCGTCCTGCGCGAGCGGGGCGTCGCCCTGGTCGCCTCCGTGCTGGCGGCGTGGCGGGTGCGGGCCCACGTCGTCGCCCTCGACCCCTCCCAGCCCGACTCCCGTCTCGCCTACGTCGTGGCGGACACCGGCACCCGTCTCGTGCTGTGCGACCCCGCGTCACGCCACCGGCTCGACGCCTCGCTCACGATCGTCGACGAGGACGCGCACGCCGGGGCCCCGGACGCGGAGAACGCGCACACCGAGGCCCCGGACGCCGAGAACGCGCACGCCGAAGACGCCCGCCCCCACGATCTGGCGTACGTCCTGCACACCTCGGGCACCACCGGCCGCCCCAAGGGCGTCATGGTCGAGCACCGAGGTCTCGCCGTCCTCGTCGACGCGCAGCCGGCGGGAGCCGGGGCCGCCCGGGTCGGCGTCACCGCCGCCGTCTCCTTCGACGTCTTCTTCCAGCAGCTCCTCTACCTCTTCCGGGGCAGCTGCCTGGTGGTGGCCGACCAGGCCACGTACCGCGATCCGCAGGCGCTGGTGCAGTGGGTCGAGCGCAACGACGTGCGCCTGCTCAGCACCTCGCCGTCGATGTTCGCCGCCATGCGCCCCTTCGGCGTGGAGGAGATGTTCCAACGCACGGGCCTGGAGCTGGACTTCGGGGGCGAGGCGGTCGACGCCACGACCTGGCGCAGGCTGCGCGAGCTGGGTGTCAGGGGATCCAACGGCTACGGTCCGACCGAGGTCACGATCCAGACCACGTGGTGCGGTTTCGACGAGTACGGGACCCCCAGCATCGGCCGGCCCCTCGACGGCACCTCGGCCTACGTCCTGGGCCCCGACCTCCGCCCCGTGCCGGTCGGTTCCCGCGGCGAGCTGTACCTCGCGGGGCCGCTGGTCACCCGCGGCTACCTCAACGCCCCCGCGCTCACGGCCGAGCGCTACCTCCCGGACCCCTTCGCCCCGGCACCCGGCGCCCGGATGTACCGCACGGGGGACCGCGTCACCCTCGGTGCCGACGGACACCTGATCTACCACGGCCGGACCGACCACCAACTGAAGGTGCGCGGCCAGCGGGTCGACCCGTACGAGGTGGAGGAGGTGCTGCGCGGCACGCCGGGCGTCCAGGACGCCCACGTGGCACGCCAGGGTCCGATCGGGACGGCGGGGCTCCTCGCCTGGGTCACCCCCCGCCGCCCCGGGCCGGTTCCGGTGCCGGGGGAGCTGCGCAGCCTCGCGGCCCGGCGGCTGGCGCCCGCCGCGGTGCCCGCGCACATCGAGGTCGTCGACGCGTTCCCGCTCACGCTCAGCGGAAAGGTCGACGAGCGCGCCCTGCCCGTGCCCGTGCCCGTGCAGCCGCCGGACGGCGGCGCGGACCCCGCCGTCCGGCTCTGGGCGCTGACGCTCGGCCGCCCGCCCGCCTCGAACGGGGACAACTTCTTCTCCTGCGGCGGGAGTTCACTGGACGCGGCCCGGCTCGTCGCCGAGGTCAACCAGGAGTGCGGGGTGCGCGTCGACCTCGCCTCGTTCTTCGGCGACCCGACACCGGAAGGGTTGCGGCACCTGATCGCGCGGGCCGCGCCCGCCGGCGGCGAGGGCCCGTCCACGGCTGCGCCCGCCGGCCTGTCGGCCGCCCAGCGGCGGCTGTGGCTGCTGCACCGGGCGGAGCCGGACAGCCATGAGTTCACCGTGTACTGGGCGCTGCGGCTGAGCGGTCCGCTGGATCCCGGGCGCCTGGAGACGGCCTGGCACGACGTGCTCACCGCCCACCCCGAGACGCGGCTACGGGTCATCGACGACGACGTGGCCCCCGGGCGCGGGCAGTGGCCCCTCACGGCGTTCACCGTGAGCGTGCGGGACGTGCCCGGGCACGCCCTGGCGGAGCACCTGCGGCGCGTGGCCCACCGGCCCTTCGACCTGTTCGAGGAGCCCTTGGTCGAGCTGCGGGTGCTCAGGACCGGCCCCGGGGACCACGTGCTGGTCTTCGTCGGCCACCACCTCGTGCTCGACCGCCGCTCCACGGAGCTGATCACCGAGCAGCTGCTGAGCCGGCTGGCCGACGGCCCGGCGCTCCCGCCCGCCCCGGCGGGCGCCGTCCCCGGGCCGTCGCCCGCCGAGGCCGAACGGCTGCGCCGGTTCTGGGCCGAGGAGCTCTCCGGCGTCTCCGCCCACTCGCCGGTCGCCCTCGGCGGGCCCCGGCCGGGCCCGCACCGGCGCACCGCGGCGACGGTCGGCGTCCCGCTGGACGCGGCGCAGTGGCAGCGCGTGGCCGAGGCGGCGCGTACGCATCGCACCACTGCCCTCGTCCTCGTCCTGTCGGCGTTCGCGGTGACGGCCGACCGGTACGGCGCGGCGGGCGACGTCCTGGTCGGTACCACCATGGACGTCCGACCGCCCGGCTTCAGCGAGGCCGTCGGCCTCTTCGTCAACCCCGTCCCGGTACGGCTGCGCCCCCGCCCCGGCGGCACCGCCGGCGAGGCGGTCGCCCAGGCGCACGCGGCCCTCCTGCGGGCGCACGCACACCGCGCGCACCCCTTCGACGAACTCGTCAGGGAGCTCGGTCTGCGGGCCGGTCCGGGGCAGGCCCCCCTGTTCCAGGTGCTGGTCGACCATGAGCAGCCGGCCACGGCGACGGCCGCGCCGCCCGGCGTCCGCGCCCGCCCGGTGGAGATCCCGGCGGCCATCGCGAAGTACGACGTCGAGATCCTGCTCCGGGAGACCGCTGACGGCGCCCGGCTGGACGTGCTCCACCGCACCGACCGGTGGACGACGGACCAGGCCTGGCAGCTGGCCGAGCGGATCCGCGGGGCGCTGCTCGCGCTGGCGGCCGAGCCCTCCGCACCGGCCGCGCTCCCCGTGGCGCTGGACCCGGGGCGCCTCCCCCTGGAGTGGGGGCGGGGCCCGGAGCCGTTCGCGCCGGTGGTCCCGGTGAGCGAGCTCATCGCCCGGATCGCCCGGGAGGCACCGGAGCGGACCGCCGTGGTCGCCGGGGGCGAGCAGCTCACGTACGGGCGGCTGCGGGCCGACGCCCTGGACCTCGCCGCCCGGCTGACGGCCCGGGGCGCGGGCCGGGGCGCCCGGGTGGCGGTGCTGACCGAGCGGTCCGCGGGCCAGATGACCGCGCTGCTCGGTGTGCACTTCGCCGGTGCCGCGTACGTCCCGCTCGATCCCCGGCACCCCGACTCCCGCATGACGGCGTGCCTGGCCGACTGCGGGGCCTGCGCCGTCGTCGCCGACGCGGCCATGGCCGGGCGGGCGGCGTCCTTCGGGCTGCCGCTGGTCCCGCTGGTCCCCGTGGTCCCCCTGCGCCCGACGCCCGAGCCGGGGGCCGACCGGAGTGCCGCGCCGACGGCCGGGCCGGCGGCCGACCGGAGTGCCGAGCCCGCCGTCCCCCTCCCGCCCGGACCGCACGACCCCGCGTACGTCATCTACACCTCCGGGACGACCGGGCGGCCCAAGGGCGTGGTGATCGAGCACGGCACGCTGGCCGCCTCCACGGCCGCCCGCCGCACCGTCTATCCGGGGCGGCCGGTCTTCCTGCTGCTCTCGCCCGCGGCGTTCGACTCGGCCGCGGCCGGGATCTGGGGAACGCTGTCGGCCGGTGGCCGCCTGGTCGTCGCGAGCGACGACGAGGTCCGCGACCCCGAGGCCCTGGTCACCCTGATCGCCCGGCACCAGGTCACCCGGCTGCTGTGCGTGCCCTCGCTCCACGCCCTGCTGCTCACCGCCGCCGACCGGGCCGGCCCCGACGCGGTGCGGAGCCTGCGCGAGGTCGTCACGGCCGGGGAGCCGCTCCCGGACGAGCTGCTGCGGCGCCACTTCGCCGTCCTGCCCGGGGTGGCGCTGGTCAACGAGTACGGGCCCACCGAGGCCACCGTCTGGGCGAGCTACCGCCGTTACCACGGGCCGGAGGCCGTGGACATCGGCGGCCCGGTGCCGGGGTACCGCCTCTACGTCCTGGACCACGCCCTGCGCCCCGTCCCCCCGGGGGTCGACGGCGAACTGTACGTCGGCGGCGCGGGGGTGGGCCGGGGGTACGTCGGCCGGCCCGCCGAGACGGCCGGCGCCTTCCTGCCCGACCCGTTCAGCGGCGAGCCGGGGGCCCGGATGTACCGCACGGGCGACCGGGTGCGGTGGCAGGGGCCGGAGGCGCTCGCCTTCGTCGGCCGGCTGGACCACCAGATCAAGGTCCGTGGCCACCGGGTGCAGCCCGCCGAGGTGGAGGCGGCGCTGCGCGGCGCCGAGGGCGTCCGGGAGGCGGCCGTGGTCGCCGACGGCGGCGCGCGCCTCGTCGGCTTCGTCACCGGCGGCGGGCGGCCGGAGGCCATCCGGCGCGAAGTCGCCGAGCTGCTGCCGGAGTTCATGGTCCCCGCCGTGGTCCACGCGCTGGAGCGGCTGCCCGTCACCCCCAACGGCAAGGTCGACCGGCGGGCCCTGGAGCAGGAGGCGGCCCGGCGCCGGGCCTCGGCGCTCGCCCGGCCCGCCGGGGACGTGTCGCCCGGGCACGCGGCGGTCACCGCGGCGTGGCGGGAGGTCCTGGGCGTCGTCGAGGTTCCCGGCGACGTCAACTTCTTCGACCTCGGGGGGCATTCGCTGCTGGTGCCGGCGCTCCAGGAGGCGCTGCACCGGCACACCGGCGTCCGGCTGCCGATCCTCGACCTCTTCCGCCACAGCACCGTCGCCGACCTCGCGGCCCGACTGGCCCGCGCGAAAACGGACCCGCCGCCCGCCCCCGGGACGGAACCAACGCCCTCAGCCGGGTCGTCCCGTCGCCGACGCGGCGACGCGGCCCGTACGCTCCGCGACCGCCGTGCCCAGGAGGCCGACCGATGAACCGCGACCGTTCCCTCGACATCGCCGTCACCGGCATGACGGGGCGCTTCCCCGGCGCGGCCGATGTGGCACAGCTGTGGCAGGCCCTGCGCGACGGGCGGGTGCTGACCCGGCGCCTGAGCCGGGAGGAGCTGTCGGCCCGCGGCGTCCCCGCGTCCCTCGCCGACGATCCGGCCTACGTCCCCGTCCACGGGTCGCTCGACGATCCCGACCGCTTCGACCACGCGTTCTTCGGCGTCAGCCCCCGCGAGGCCGGGCTGACGGACCCGCAGCACCGCCTGCTGCTGGAGTGCGCCTGGGCCGCCCTGGAGGACGCCGGCCACAGCGTCACGGCCGGCGACGGTCTGCGGACGGCGGTGTACGCGGCCGCCAGCGGCAGCGGTCACCTGCGGGCGCTCCTGGCCTCCGGCTCGCTGGCGCCCCCGGAGTTCGAGGAGGCGCTCCTCGTCAACGAACGCGATTTCCTCGCGACGCGCATCGCCTACAAACTGGGGCTGACCGGGCCCGCGCTCACCGTCCTCACGGCCTGCTCCTCCTCGCTCGTCGCGGCCCACCTGGCCGTCCAGGCGCTGAACAACGGGGAGTGCGACCAGGCCCTGGTGCTCGCCGCGTCGGCCAACGCCCCCCAGGCGGGGCACCTGCCCATGGCCGGCGGAGTGATGTCGCTCAGCGGGCACTGCCGCCCCTTCGACGCCTCGGCGGACGGCACCCTCGGCGGCTCGGGGGCGCTGGGCGTCGTGCTGCGCCGCTACGAGGACGTGGCGGACGGCCCGCTCCCCCTGCACGGAGTGCTGCTGGGCTCCGCCGTCAACAACGACGGCACCGCCAAGGCGGGCTTCCTCGCGCCGTCGGCGGCGGGCCAGGAGCAGGCGATCCGCGCCGCGCTCGCCGCCGCCGACGTCGACGCCGCGTCCGTCGGCTACCTGGAGAGCCACGGCACCGGCACCCGCGTCGGCGACCCCATCGAGTGGTCCGCCGCCTCCTCGGTGTACCGATCGCTGGGTGCCGCTCCCGGCAGCATCCCGGTCGGCGCGCTCAAGGCGACCATCGGCCACCTCGACGCCGCCGCCGGACTCGCCGGGCTGGTGAAGGCGCTGCTGGTGCTCCGGCACGGGTACGTGCCCGCGATTCCCGGGCTGAGCCGGGCCAATTCGCTGCTGGAGCGGGAGGACTCGCCGCTGTCCCTGCCCACCGAGGCCGGGCCGTGGCGGGGCCCGCAGCCGCGCCGGGCCGCGGTGAGCTCGTTCGGCGTGGGCGGGACCAACGTGCACATGGTGGTGGAGCAGCCTCCGGAGCCGGCCGCCGCGCCGCCCGCCCCGCCGTCCGGGCGGGAACGGCTGGTGGTGCTCTCCGCGAAGGACCCGCGGGCCCTCACCCGCATGCGGGAGCGGCTCGCCGCGCACCTGGAGGACGCCGAAGCCGCCCCCTCGCTGGAGGACGTCGGCCGGACCCTCACCCGGCGGGCGGAACTCCCCTACCGCTCCTCGGCGGTGGGCGCGAGCGTGGCCGAGGTCGTGGCGGCGCTGCGGGCCCCGGCCGAGGCGACACCGGAGCCCGCGGCGCACCCCGCCCCGGCGCTGCTGCTCTTCCCGGGGCAGGGGACGCAGTTCCCCGGCATGGCGGCGCCCTTCGCCGCCGCCCTGCCCCCGTTCGCCGACGCGCTGGACGCCTGCCTGGCCGCCTTCTCCCCCGGGCTCGCCCGCGAGGTGGACGAGGCGCTGCACGACGCCGCCTTCCCCGCCGAACGCCTCGCCCGGACGGCGCTCGCCCAGCCCGCGCTCTTCGCCGTCGAGTACGCCGCCGGGACGGCTCTGCTCGCCCTGGGCCTGGTCCCCTGCGCGCTGCTCGGGCACAGCCTGGGGGAGATCACGGCGGCGACCCTGGCCGGCGCGCTCGCCCTCGACGCCGCGGCCCCTCTCGTGGCACGCCGGGCCCTGCTGATGCAGGACTGCGCCCCGGGCGCGATGGTCTCGCTGGCCTGCGGCGAGGCCGAGGCCCGGGCCCTGCTGGCCGAGACCGGTGCCGAGCTGAGCATCGCGGCGGTCAACGCCGCCACCAGCACCGTGCTCGCCGGGTCCCCCGGGGCGGTGGCGGCCTTCCGGGAGCGGATCGGCGGCCGGTACGCGGCCAAGGTGCTGCGGTCGTCCCGTGCCTTCCACTCCCCGCTGATCGAACCGGCGGCCGACGCGCTGCGGGGCACACCGGCGGCCGATGAGGTGCGCCCCGCCGCCCTGGCGTGGATCGAGAACACGGAGGGGCAGCTGCTGCCCGAGGGCTCGCTCACCGACCCCGGCCACTTCGCCCGGGCCGCCCGCCGGCCGGTGCGCTTCGCGGACGCGCTGGCGACGGCCCGGGCGAAGTTCCCCGACGCCGTCGCGGTCGAGGTCGGGCCCGGCCGGGTGCTGAGCGGCTTCGCGGAAGCCGCCGGGCTGCCCGCGATCCCGCTGCTGGGCTCCTCGCCGCCGGCCCCCGCCGCGCCGTCGCACGCCCCGGCCGCTGCCACCGCCCGCCCGGTGCTGGCGGCGATCGGCCGGCTGTGGTGCTCCGGCCTCCCCCTGGACCTCTCCCCGCTCCAGGCCCCGGGGCGCTCCGTCCCCCTGCCGACCTATCCGTTCCACGGCCCGCGCCACCCGGTGCCGGCCGCCCCGGCGCCCGGAGCACCGCCAGGACCACCGCCCGGACCACCCGTCACCGACGCGGCCGATCCCGTCGCGGACACCCCCGTCGCGATCCTCCGCGCCCTGTGGGCCGAACAGCTGGGGGTGACCGACGTGCCCGACACGGCCGACTTCTTCCAGCTGGGCGGTGACTCGCTCACCGTGGCCCGGCTGGCGCGCGGGATGAGCCGCCGGTTCGGCGTCGACGTCCCCGTCGGCGAGCTGCTGCGGGCCCGGTCCATCGGGCTCCAGTACGCGCTGGTGGAGCGGTTGATCGCCCAGCAGATCCTCGACGAGGCCGGGGAGGAGCTCGGATGACCGCCTCACCCCTCGACCGGCTCACCCCCGGGCAGCGCGCCGAACTGGCCGCCCGGCTCCAGGGGCGCAGCCCCGCGGCCGCGTCTCCGGCGGCTGCCGCACCGTCATCGGCGGATTCGGAACCGGCGCTCCCGCCCCGCCCGGAGGCCGCGGCCGGCAGCCACCCCCTCTCCGTCACCCAGTACCGGATGTGGCTCGCCGAGCAGGCGTCCCCCGCCGCGTCGGCGGCCTACACCGTGCCCCTGGCCCTCCAGCTCGCGGGCCCGCTCGACATCGACCGGCTCCGCGCGTGCCTGGACGCCCTCGCCGGGCGCCATCTGGCCCTGCGCACCCGTTTCGGCCAGGAGAACGGGGTGCCCCGGCAGCGCTTCGACCTGCCCGCCCGCATCCCGCTGGAGGTGCGGCAGCTGCCCTCGGGAGCGCCGGAGCGGGACCGAGCCCTCGACGCCGAGGCGGCGCGCCCGTTCCGCCTGGACCGGCCCCCGTACGTCCGTGCCGTCCTGCTGGCCCAGGGGCCGCAGCAGCACACCCTCCTCCTGACCTTCCACCACGCCGTCTGCGACGGATGGTCGTTGGGGGTGCTGATCGACGACCTGCTGGACGCGTACGCCGCCGGGGGCGGCCCCGGTTCCGCCCGTCCCGCGCCGGCCGCCCAGCACCTCGACTACGTCCACTGGGAGCAGTCGCCGGACGGGCGGGCCGCGCTGGCCGCCCACGCCGCCCACTGGGCCCGCTCCAGCGGCAGCGCCGACGACGGGGCCGAACTCCCCTTCGCCGTCGACCCGACCGCCACGCAGCAGGCCGCCACGGAGCAGGCCACCGCGGAACAGGCCGCCACACGGCAGACCGCCTCGCAGCAGACCGCCCGGATGCCGCACGCCGAGCTGGCGCTGCCCCCGGACCTCACCCGGCAGGTCCACGCGTTCGCCCGGCGGTACGCCTGCACGGCGCACGCGGTGTGGCTCGCCGCGTTCGCGGCCACCTGGAGCGCGGTCACCGGCGCCCGGACGGCCTCCGTGAGCGTTCCCACCGCCAACCGGGCGGCGGAGCGCTACGACCTCACCGTGGGCGCCTTCGTCTCCGCGATGCCCCTCGCCCTGCCCCTGCCCCCCGCGCTGGGCTTCGCCGCGCTGGCCCGGCGGACCGGCGAGCAGCTCCTGACCGGTTCCCGACACCCGACCCTCCCCCTGACCTCCGACGACACCGCCGTGCCCGTACCCGCCGCCGCCTTCGTCCTGACCCACGAGGACAACCGGCCGCGCCCGGCCGGCCCCCTCACGGTCACCCCCCTGCCGGTGCGCGTCCAGGGCGACCAGGGCGCGCTGACCGTGCAGCTCACGGAACACGCCGACACCGCCGCCGTCCGGCTGACCGGCTCCCCGCAGCACTACACCGACGCGGCCCTCGCCCGGCTCGGGCGGGCCTACCGACGCTGCCTCGCCTCCGTGCTCGCCGCCCCCGACGCGCCGCTGGCCGCGCTGGACGCACGCGACCCGGCCGAGCGCGAGACCATCGCGGCCGCCTCCACGGCGCCGCCCGCGGCCGGGGCCCGCCTGCCCTACGACGCCTTCGCGGACTGGGCGCGGCGCACCCCCGAGGCCTTCGCCGTCTGGGACGCCGCCGGCGGTCACCTCACCTACCGGGCGCTGCACGAGCGCACCGAGCGCGCGGCGGCCCACCTCGCCCTGGCCGGGGTCGGCCCCGGCTCGGCGGTGGCCCTGGACGTACCGGCGGGCGCCGACTACCCGGCGCTGGCCCTGGCGGTCTGGCGGCTCGGCGGCTGGATCATCGCGCTGCGCCCCGACGACCCCGTGGAACGCCGCCGCGCCCTGCTACGCAGCGCCCGGGCGGACTTCCTCGTCCGCACGGCCGACGCCCCCGGGCACGATGCCGACGGGGACCATGCCGACGAAGACCGTGCCGACGAAGACCGTGCCGACGGCGGCGCGCCGGGGAGGGTGCTCCGGACGATCCGGCTCCCCCGAGGGGGCGCGCGCGAGCTCCCGGCCACCGGGGCGGCGGTGCCGCCCGTGGCCCGCACGGGCCCGCAGGACCTGGCCTACGCGGTGTTCACCTCCGGCACGACCGGTACGCCCAAGTGCGTCCCGGTGCCGCTGGGGGCGCTGGCCAACGAGCTCGCCTGGCGCCGCGAGGCGATCGGCCTCGCCGCCCCCGACCGGGTGCTCCAGACCATTCCCCTGGTCTTCGACCCGTCGCTGTGGCAGTGCTTCGGACCGCTGGTCGCCGGGGCCGGCGTGGTCTTCCCCGGCGTCGACCTCGGGGCGCATCCGGCCGCCCTGGTGGAGGCCGCCCTGGAGCACTCCGCGACCGTGGTCGACGTCGTCCCGTCCCTGCTCGCGGCCCTGGACGACGAGGACCTGCGCCGGCTGCCGGCCCGGGTCGTCTTCTGCGGCGGGGAGGCGCTGCCCTCGGCGCAGGCCGACCGCTACCTGCGCGTGGGCCGCGGTGAACTGCGCAACCAGTACGGGCCGTCCGAGACCTGCATCGACGCCACGTCGTACCGGTGCGCGGCGGGGGCCGAGGGCGGCACCGCCCCCGTCGGCCACCCCATCTCCGGCGTGCGCCTGCACATCCTCGACGGCGCGCTGCGTCCGGTGCCCATCGGGGTCACCGGCGAGCTGTACATCGGCGGCACCGGGGTGGCGCGCGGCTACCGGGGCCGTCCGGCCGAGACGGCGGCCCGGTTCCTGCCCGACCCGGCCGGTCCCCCGGGCTCGCGGATGTACCGCACCGGGGACCGGGTGCGGTGGAACGCCGACGGGAGCGTGCAGTTCGTCGGCCGCAGCGACAACCAGGTCAAGGTGCGCGGCCACCGGGTGGAGCTGGAGGAGGTCGACCGGCACGTCGTGGACGCGCCGGGGGTGCGGGAGGCGGCCACCGTCGTCGTCGGGGAACGCGTCAGCCGCCTGGTGGGCTTCGTCACCGGCGAGCCCGCCCCGGACCCGGCGGCGGTGCGCGCCCATCTGGCCCGTACCCTCCCGCCGTACATGGTGCCCGGCGAGATCCGGGTGCTCCCTCGGCTGCCGGTGACCGCCAATGGCAAGGCGGACCGCCGCGCGCTGCTGGCGATGGTGCGCTCCGCGCGCACGGCGGCGGGCCCCGCCGCCGCCCACGACCGGGTGGCCGCCGCCGTGGTGGAGGCGTTCGCGGCGGCGCTCGACCGGCCGTCGGCCACCCTGGACGACCATCTCTACGACCTCGGCGGGGCGTCGCTGGGGGCGGCCCGGATCGCCTCCGCGCTGAGTCGCCGCCTCGGGGCGGAGGTCCCCGTGCGCACCGTCCTGACGCATCCGCTGGCCGCCGAACTCGCCACCGAGGTCAGGACGTTGCTCGCAGCAGCAGCAGCACCGCCGCCTCCCGCCGACGCCGGAGCCGGCGCTTCCCAGACACCCGAACAGCTCCTGGTGGCCCAGCAGGAGCGGGCCCTCGGACACCCCGCTCCCCCGATTCCGCTGCTGCTCGGGCTCGACGCCCCCGTGGATCCGCGGGACGTGGAGCGGGCGGTCCGCGCACTGGTCGCCCGGCACGAGGCCCTGCGGCCGGCGGCCCCGCAGGCCGTGCCCGGGACGACGGAGGCGACACCGGGGGCCGCCGGAACGGGACAGCACGACGCGTGGCAGCCCTGCCCCGTGGCCCCGCTGCCGGACCAGCCCGCCCAGGTCCACTGGGACACCGCACTGATCGAGCGGCCACTGCCCGCAGGATCACCGGGGCTGGAGGTCGTCCTGCTGACCGGAGAGGGCGGCACCGTCCGACACCTGCTGCTGAGGCTGGCCCGCCACCGGGGCGACGGCGCCTCCGTGGGCATCCTCGCCGACGAGCTCCTCGCCCTGCTCGCCGGACGCGACCTGCCCCGGCCGGCCCCGCGCTACAGCGACTACGCCAGCGCCAGGGCCTCCCGCCGCACGGCCCGGCGCGCCGAACTGGAACAGTACTGGCGCACCAGCCTGGGCCCGGTCCCCCCGGACCCGTTCGCCGAGCGCCGCACCGGCCCGAGGACCTTCCGCAACCACGGGGTGCGGAAGGTCCTCCCCGCCGACGCGTACGCGCGCCTCCAGCGGGCGGGCCGGACGGCGGGCACGACCACCACGGCCGCCTTCCTCGACCTGCTCGGCCGGATCGTCTCCCGGATGTCGGGCGGCACGTCCACGGTGATCGGCATGCCGGTCTCCCACCGCTCGGCGGCCACCGAGGAAACGCTCGTCGGCCGCGCCGTCGACCTGCTGCCGGTGGTGCTCGGCGCCACCGGGGCCGGCCACGCCCACCGGGCGCTGCTGTCGGCCCTGGACCACGCCGACCTGCCGCTGCTGCACATCGCCGAGCTCGCCGATCCGGTCGACCCCGCGCTCCGGCCGCCGGTCTGCGCGGCCGGGCTGGTCGTCCACGGGCAGGAGGAGAACCCGGCCGTGGTGCCGGACGACCCGCCCCACGACACCGTGCCCGAGCACTGGGCGGACCTCGACCTCGTCCTCCACGTGCAACCGGCCCGCTCGGGAGGGTGTTCGGTGCTCCTGACCGGAGCCGTCTGCCTCTTCCCGCAGGCCGAGCTGCGCGAGCACCTCGCCCGGGCCCTGGCGGAGCTCGAACCCGACCAGGGCTGAGGCCCGGCCCCGCCACAGCCCTACGCACCCCAGCCCTACCCGCCCCAGCCGTATCCCCCGCGCGGTGCGCCCGTCGCGCCCGCGTCCCAACCGCCCGCTCTCCGACACATCCGACACAAGGGGAAAAGTCATGGACGAAGAGCAGAAGTACCTGTTCGACCTGCGCGGCTACCTGGTCCTGGAGGACATCCTCTCCGCGCAGGAACTCGCCGCCGTCAACGCCGCCCTCGACGGCCACGGCCTGTGGGACGGCGAGAACAAGCTCGACTACCCGCTGCTCAAGCGGTACAACCCGTTCATCGCCAACGCCGGCCCCCTCCACACCACCCCGCGCCCGGTGCGCGACCTGATCAGCCACGAGAAGGTGCTGCCGCACCTGGAGGAGGTGCTCGGCCCCGACCTGCGCTACGACGAGGGGCAGGTGCTCTACGCCCGCAAGGGCGCCGGAGCGCTGATCCTGCACAACGGGAACACCCCGTGGGAGTACCCCCCGCTGACCTACCAGGTCCGCGACGGCCGGATCTACGGCGGACACCTGATCGTCGCGTTCTGCCTCACCGACGCCCTCGCCGACCAGGGCGGCTTCGCGGTGGTCCCCGGCAGCCACAAGTCGGCCTTCGAGATCCCGGAGGACTTCCAGACCTGGCAGAAGGTCGGCGACTGGGTCTCCCGCGTCCCGGTCAGGGCCGGCTCGGTGGTCCTCTTCGCGGACACCGCCACCCACGGCAGCTGGCCCTGGGCCGCCGACTTCGAACGCCGGGTCGTCTTCTGCCGCTACACCGCGGGCATGGTGCAGCACACCGCTCCCGCGCCCGTGCCCGAGGACCTCCCGGGCGAGGAGTGGACCCCGGTCGAACGCCGGCTGCTCCGCCCGCCGTTCGCCTGGCACTTCCACGACCGGGGCAGGGGCTACACGGAGCAGCAGCGCACCTCGGTGCGCACCGCCGAGGGCTGGACGATGAACGACCACTCCCAGCAGATCATCACGCTCGCGGAAGACGCGGAGAAGTCCGCCGAGGGGCGGGGCTAGCCATGGCGAGCATCACCGTGAGTTCGGTCGGCTACGAGGAGTTCGACCAGGAGCTCGGCAGCGACCCCCTGGGGCTGATGACGCGGCTGCGCGACGAGGGGACGGTCAGCGCCGTCCCGCTGGACGACGGCACCCGGCTGATCGTCGCGGCGGAGCCCGCCGTCGCCGCCGCGGCCCTCGCCCACGGCACCCGCAACCACCGCGGGCTGCTGCGCGAACTGGTGGGCAGCGGACTGTTCGTGGTCGCCTCCGGGGAGCAGTGGCGCCATCGCCGCGCCCTGCTGCGCCCGATGTTCTCGGCCCGGGCCGTGGCGGAGTTGCACACCCTGGTGCTGGAGAGCGCGGAGGACTTCGTGCGCCGTCGGCTGCTGCCCGCGGCGGGCCGCGAGTTCGACCTCGGACACACCCTCCAGCAGCTGAGCATCGAGATCATCCTCCGGCTCGTGGACCCGGAGCTGACCGGCGCCGAACTGGCGTCCCTGGCCTCGACGGTGGACACGGCCGTCCACTACCTGGACCGGCGGCTGTTCGCCCCGCAGACCGTCACCGACGCGGACGGCGAGGCGTTCGCGCGGGACAGGGCGGTGCTGGAGGAGTTCATCGCGCACCGGGCGGCCCAGGTACCCGCTGCGGCCACGGCCGACGGGGTCCTGCCGTCGCTCGTCGCCGCCCTGCACCAGCGGGGGGACACGCTCGGCGACCGTCCCGAGGACGTGCTGCGCGAGGAACTGATGTCGATCTTCGTGGCCGGCGTGGAGACCATGGGCACCCTGCTCACCTGGACCTTCCACAACCTGGCCGGCTCGCCCCCGGCCCTGGCCCGCACCCTCGACGAGGTCCGCTCCACCGACCTCGGCGCCCTGCGCGCCGCGCCGTCGATCCCCCAGGGGACCTTGCCGTACACCCTGGCGGTGGTCGAGGAATCCCTGCGGCTGCACCCGCCCGCGTGGGCGCTCTTCCGCCGCATCGACACCCCCGTCGAAGCGGCCGGCGTACGGCTGGAGCCCGGCGACCTCGTCCTGGCCAGCACCTACGCCATCCACCGCGCCCCGGCCCTGTGGGAGGCACCCGAGGAGTTCCGCCCGGATCGCTTCCTGGGCCGGCGCCCGCCCGTCCAGCAGTACTTCCCCTTCGGGGCGGGCCCCCACCAGTGCCTGGGGCGGCAGTTCTCGCTGCTGGAGGCCCAGCTGGCCACGGCGACGATCCTCGCGCACGGCCGGTTCACCCTGCTGGGCGACCGGGCCGCGACCGGGCTCCGACCGGCCATCGCCCTGACGCCGGACCCCAGCCCGCGCGCCGTGTTCACCCCGCACCCCGACACCGCCAACGGCACCGGCACCATCGGCCTCAGCAACACCCGCAAGCACCCCTCGGGGGCACGATGACGACCGCGCCGCACGCCCGGATCGAGCAGTGCTTCACCGCCGTCGCCGAGGCGTTCCCCGAGCGCGTGGCGTTGGCCGACCGGTACGGCGAGATCCGCTACGGGGAGCTCCTGACGCGGGCGCGCACCGCGGCGGCGTCGCTGCGGGCGAAGGGCGTCGACTCCGGTACCGCCGTGCTGATCGTCGGGCACGGTGACCGCCGGACCGTCCTCGCCATGCTGGCCGTCCTGATGGCGGGCGGCTGCTACGTGCCGGTGGACCCCCGGTACCCGGCTGACCGCGTCCGGCTCATGGCCGGCACGGCCCGGGCGGCCCTGGCCCTGCACGCCGGCGACGGCGGTGACAGCGCCGACAGCGCCGACAGCGCCGACAGCCCGACCGTGGCGGACCTGGGCATCCCCGTGCACGACATCGCCTCCCTCCTCGCGGAGCGGACCACCACGGCGGTGCCGTCCTCACCGGCCGGCCCCGACGACCTGGCCTACGTCATGTTCACCTCCGGCACCACGGGAGCCCCCAAGGCCGTGGGCGTCACCCACCGGGGGGTCACCGGGCTGGCGCTCGGGGCGGAGTCCCTGCGGCTGGGCCCCGGCGACGGTGTGCTCCTGCACTCCACCCTCGCCTTCGACGCGTCCACGTTCGAGATCTGGTCCCCGCTGCTGGCCGGGGCCCGGATCACGGCCGCGGACCGACACCCCCTCGCACTCCACGAACTGGCCGCCCTGCTGGCCCGGCCGCAGATCACCACGGCCTGGCTGACGGCCCCGCTCTTCCGCCTCATGGCCACCCACCACGGTCCGGCGCTGGGCACCCTGCGCACCCTCGTCACCGGCGGTGACACCGTCCCGGCCCGCACCGCGCGCTCCTTCACCGCCGCCCACCCCGCCACCCGGCTGGTCAACGGCTACGGCCCGACCGAGAACACCACCTTCAGCACCCTGGGGGACGCCTCCGCGTGGGACCGCGAGCACTCCGCCGCGTTCCCGATCGGCACCGCCGTCGCGGGAACGACGTGCCACGTCCTCGACGAACGGCTGCGCCCCGTCGCCCCGGGCGCGGTGGGCGAGCTCTACCTCGGCGGCCCCCGGCTCGCCCGCGGCTACCTGCACGCCCCCGCCGCGACCGCCGCGCGGTTCGTGCCCGACCCCTTCTCCGCGCGGCCCGGTGCCCGCATGTACCGCACCGGTGACCGCGTACGGCACCTCCCCGACGGCGCCCTGGACTTCCTCGGGCGCGCCGACGACGAGGTGAAGGTCAGGGGCTTCCGCACCGATCCGGCGGAGGCGGCGGCGGTCCTCGCCGCCGACCCCGCCGTCGACGACGCCGTGGTCATCGCCGGTACCGGTCCCGACGGTGCCGTCCTGACCGCCTTCCTCACGCCGGCGTCCGTCGACACCGACGCGGTGCGCCGGGGCGCGTGGCAGCGGGCGCCGCGCCATCTGGTGGCCGAGCGGATCATCGCGGTCGACGCCCTTCCGCTGGGGCCCACCGGAAAGGTGGACCGCGCCGCCCTCGCCCGTCTCGCGGACGCCCGGACGCACGACGCGGACGACGCGGACGACGCGAATCCTCGGACGCACGACGCGGACGCCCGGACGCACGACACCGCCGCCCCGGGCCACCCCGCACTCGCCGCGGCCTGGGAGTCCCAGACGGGGCACCACCCGCTGCCCGACTCCGACTTCTTCGCCGACGGCGGCACCTCCCTGGGGCTGATGCGCCTGGTCGAACAGGTGCGCACCCAGCTCGGACCGACCCTCGACTTCGCCCAGCTCTACGCCGCTCCCACGTACGCCGATCTGTGCCGGCTGACCGCCCCGAGCGCCACCCCGGCACCCCCCGGCGACCGAGCCCAGGAGACCGTCGCATGACGCAGGTGATGCAGGAACAGGACAATGATCTGGCCAGAATGGACGGCCTGTGGATCCGGGTGATCGAACCCCAGTCACCCGCCCGGCACGCCCGGGACTTCGCCCAGGTCCACACCTGGCTGCGCCAGTACATCAGCCGGCCCCACGACGAGATCGGCCGCACCGGGCCGGTCTGCCCCTTCATCCCACCCGCCCTCAGCGGCAAGGACGCCCAGTTCAGCTTCCGCTACGACGTCACCGGGAAGGACGAGCAGCAGCTGCGCGAGGCCCTGGAGGCGGAGATGTCCACGTTCGCCCTCGGCACGGAGCGCAGCCGTACGCACACCGGAGCCTCCCTCGACTGCCGCATCGTGGTGCTGCCGGCCACCGGGCCGGAGGGCTGGCGGGTCCTCGACGAGGCGTACGAAGACCTGAAGAACAACGCGGTCGCCCACGGGCTGATGGTCGGCCAGTTCCACCCGCACTGCGACGAACGGGCCGTGCGCAACCCGCTCTTCCCCGTCTCCGTGGCCCCTGTCGGCCTGTTCGCGATCCGCCGGATGGCGCCCCACGATGTGCTCTTCTTGTACAAGCACCGCGCCTGGTTCAGGATTTACGATCAGAACTTCCGCGCCCACTACGAACGGGGCCGCGTACGCGACCCGCTCCTGCGCGAGTTGTACGTGACCGCTGTGGAACGTCACGGCCTGCCCGAGCTCGCCCCGAAGGCAAAGGAGAACGACGCGCCGTGACCGAGGACCAGTACCGCATCGTCGTCAACCACGAGGAGCAGTACTCGATCTGGCCCACCTACCACGACGTCCCCCAGGGGTGGCGGACGGTGGGCGAGCCGGCGTCCCGCGAGGACTGCCTGCGCAGGATCGAGGAGGAGTGGGACGACATGACCCCGAAGTCCGCCCGGCGCGAGGCGGCCCCCGCCGCACCGGCCCCCGCGGGCCCGGCCGGCTCCCCGAGGTTCCCGTGACCGACACGCTTCCCACGGTCGCCGTCGTCTACGGCAGGGGGTCGGCGGGGCCGGCCGAGATCCTCGGCGCCGCCCGCGGCCTGTGCGACGTGGTCTTCGTCTGCGACCCGGCCGTACCGGGCGTGGCGCCGCTGCTCGCGGGGATGCGCCGGCGGGCGCGGGTCTGCGAGATCAGCGGACACGACACCCCCGCCGCCGAACTGCTGCGCGAGCACGGCCCCGCGGGCATCGTCACCTTCAGCGAGTACTGCCTCGCCGGCACCGCGCGGCTGGCCCAGGCCCTCGGCCTGCCCTACCACCGGCCGGACACCGTCCGGCTGCTCACCGACAAGGCCGACCAGCGCGCGGCGTTCGCGGCGGCGGGGGTCGACCACACCCCGAGCGTCGTGGTGCGCTCCGCCGCCGAGGTCGACACCGCCGTGGCCCGCCTGGGCTACCCCGTGGTGCTCAAACCCCGTACCGGGGCGGGCAGTCAGGACACCGTACGGCTGGCGGACCCCGAGCAGCAGCGGCGCGCCCTGGCCGACGTCGGCCTCGCCCCCGGGCCCGGTGACGGGCCGGCGGGCCCGGGCGGCGGCCCGCGCGACTTCGTCGTGGAGAAGTACCTGCCCGGGGACCCCGCGGTGGCCGGACCGGGCTGGGGGGACTACGTCTCCGTCGAGGCCGTCGTGCAGCACGCGGAGGTCACGACCCTCTGCGTCACCGGCAAGTTCGCCCTGGCGGACCCGCTGCGGGAGACCGGACTGTTCCTGCCCGCCACCCTCACGCCCGCCGTGGAGAAGGACGTCGCCGAGCTCGCCGCGGCCGCGGTCCGGGCCCTCGGCGTGACGACCGGGGTGACCCACACGGAGGTGAAGCTCACCCCGGACGGCCCCCGCGTCATCGAGGTCAACGGACGCGTCGGCGGGCGCGCCGTGGGCCTGCTGGACCGGGCGCTGGGCATCGATCTTCTGGCCCTCGCCTTCGAGTTGGCCCTGGAGCGCGGCGTCGAGCCCGTCACGGCCCCCCGGCCGGCGGCGGTGACCTTCGAGTACTTCATCGTGCCACCGCGCACGGTCGGCACCGTCCGGGCGATCGACGGCGCCGACGCCGTACGGGCCCTCCCCGGCGTCGGCGAGGTCGACGTGGCGACGGCCCCTGGGCAGCCCGTCGACTGGCGCCACCCCGCACAGCGCCTGGCGTTCGTCCGGGGCGCCGTCGCCACCCATGACGAACTGCTCCGGCTCGTCACGTCCGTCCATGACAGATTCCACCTGGAGTTCGCACCCCAGTGAAGAGAACGTTCCCCACCACAGACCGGCCGCGCACGCCCCGCCGAGAGCGTCGAAGAGCAGGTGCCCCGCAGTGTCCCGCAGTCCTTCATCGTGGAAAAGTGGAACAGCAGAGAGGTAGTCGATGCTCGACAAGGTGCGACAGCCGCTGAAACACCGGCCCTTCCGGCGGGTGTGGCTGGGCGAGACCGTCTCCCTGGTGGGGGACTACAGCTTCGAGGTCGCCTTCATCTGGCTGATCCTGAACGAGACCGGATCGACGACCACGCTGGCCACGATCCTGCTCGTCCAGGCCGTCCCCCGGGGCGTGCTGATGCTGGTGGGCGGCGCGGTGACCGACCGGCTCTCCCCGCGCGCCGTCATGTTCTGCTCCCACACGCTCAGGGGGCTCGCCGTCGCCACGCTGGGGCTGGTCGCCCTGACGGACCACGTGAGCACGTGGCACCTCTACGCCCTCGGCGCGCTCACCGGCGTCGCCGAAGCGTTCTTCTGGCCGGCCGCCGGCAGCATCATCCCCTCCCTCCTGCCGCCCGAGCACCTCGCCCGGGGCAACGCGCTCGTCGGCTTCGGGGAGCAGGGGGCCCGGCTGCTGGGGCCGATCCTGGGCGGCGCCCTCGTGGCCGCGGTGGGGACGTCGACCACCATCCTGCTCAATGCCTTCACCTTCTTCTTCGCCGCCCTGACGGTCTTCGGCGCACCCCGCAGACAACCGTCCGACCAGGCGGGCGACCAGGCCTCCGACCAGGCGGGCGAGGCCGACGAGGGCGCCAAGTCGTTCACGGCGATCCGGCGGGAGATCGTCGAGGGTCTCCGCTACGCCGGACGCAGCAGGGAGATCCGCACTGTCCTCCTGCTGATCGGCGCGGCGGCCCTCAGCTACAGCGGCCTCTTCAGCGTGGGGCTTCCCGCGCTGGCCAAGACCTTCCCCCAGGGCTCGCTCGCACTGGGCGTCCTGCTGTCCGCCTGGGGACTGGGGCAGCTGATCGGCACCATCGGCGCGGTCTTCACCGGGCTGCCGCGCCGCTGGGGACTGCTCATCATCGGGATGACGCTCTGCGAGGGGACCGCCTTCGTACTGCTGGGCTTCCTTCCCAGCGTGTGGAGCGCGGCGGTGGTGCTCACCCTGCTGGGGATCGGCGTCGCGTACTCCAGCGACGTCGCGCTGCCGACGTTCATCCAGACCAGGACCCCGACGGACGTGCTGGGCCGGGTCAGCAGCGTGATGGAACTGCCCCGGGCCACGCTGGAACCGCTCTCCATCGCGGCCATGGGCCTGCTGGTCGGCTGGGACATACAGTGGGCGTTCGTGCTCGCCGCGATTCCCATGCTGGCCGTCGGCCTCCACCTGGCCCTCGACCGCGAGGCCCGCGCGCTGAGCACCACGGCCTCGGAGGAGCATCCGGCGGCGAAGGATCCGGATCCCCTCGTCTTATAGGCCCTGTCCGCCGGTGGTGGCCGGCGACCGGCGTCTCGTCGACCACCTCATAGCCTGGGACCCGTCCACCTGGGACGCGACGAGGCGCCGCCTCGTGCACCCGAGGACGACGTGGGGAGGGGAGGGGAGTCGATGAGTCTTCGTCAGTTCGAGTACGCCCTGGCCGTTGCCGAGGAGGGTTCGGTGACGGCCGCGGCGGAGCTGCTGCACGTCGCCCAGCCGTCGGTGTCCCAGCAGATCCGCGCCCTGGAGCGGGAGCTCGGTGTGGAGCTGTTCGCCCGCACGCCGACCGGGCTGGTGCCCACCGTGGTCGGCCGCGCGTTCCTGCGGGAGGCGGAGGCCGCGGTGAGCGCGGCGCGGCGGGCGAGGGCGACGGCGCGGGCCGGCGCCGACGAGCTGGTGGGCGAGCTGACGGTCGCGGTGCAGATGGGCTTCGGCACCCGGCAACTGCCGGGCGCCTTGGGCGCGCTGCGCCGCCGCTTCCCCCGGCTGGAAGTCACCGTCTTCGAGGAGCCGAGCTCCGCCGAGATGGAGCGGCTGGGCCGCCGGGGCACGCTGGACCTCGCCCTGATGGCGGTGTGCGAGCGGAGCCCCGCCGACGCCCACCACCTCGGCGACGAGGAGTTCGTCGTGGTGCTGGGCGCAGGGCACCGGCTGCTCGCCACGGACCGGGTCGAGCTGCGCGACCTGGACGGGGAGCCGTGGGTGCGGTTCGACCGCGACAGCGCGCTCGACGGCGTGCTGCTGGACGTGCTGCTCGAGAACGGGCTGACCCCGACCACGGTCGCCCGGGTGTCCCAGACGGCGACGGCCGTACGCTGGGCCGCCCACGGGCTGGGGGTGACACTCATCCCGGCCTCCGCGGTGCCCCACGGCCACGAGCACCTCGCGCGCCCGGTGTCCCCGCCCGTCTCCCAGCCCGTCATCGCCGTCGTCCGCCACGCTGCGGGCCCGGCGGAAACGGCCCTGCTCGAACTCCTGCGTCAGGAGACCTGGTCCGAGCCCTTCTTCGCTCCACCGCCTGGGCTCATTCCCGCGATCGGCACACCGGGAATCCGCCCAGGCCGGTGATCTCGAATGGCCGCGCTTTCCGGCCACAACCCCGGATTCCTCGGACAACGCGACAGAATATCGCTGTCGAACCTCCTCCGGAACGGGTGCGGCCACGGCTACCACCGAGCCGATGGTCGCCCGGGCCAACGGATGCGGCGGCTCACGGGTTCACGATCCCGAGCAGAAGATTCGGGAAAGGAATTTCCACCGGTCAAAGGAGTGCAGCAAATACCAGAATTGTGAAGTGTGCATGGCATTTGCCCTTGCTTACTTGATTCGCCCAAATCCCTTCCGTTCCCGGAACGAATCTGACAGCATCGTCCGCTATCCGGCGACCGAATGTCGGTGATCACTGCGCCGGTGCGCCCGCGGGTGTCCGTCCACGGCCGATCTGTGCCTGGATCGGATCAATGGGTGGGCCGGGATACGACTGGGGGGAGAACCTGATGCTCGGCTTCGTCGTGCGCCGACCGCGCGGGCGACCGCCGCTGGCGGCTGCCGCCCCGCTGCTGTCGGCCTTCCCCATCGGACGCCGCCGTCGGGACGTGGCCACCCGGCTGCGCCACGTGGAGGAGCGGTGACCCCCCGGACCGGCACCACCGTACCCACCACCGCGCCCACCACCGGGACCGCTCCCGGGACCGCCCACCGCCCCGCGCGCTGGGTCCGCACCAGGCTGCGGGCGAACCCGCTGGCCGCGCTGCTCATGGCGGCCCTGGCGTTCGTCGCCGTCTTCCTGGCGGCGGCCTTCCCCCGCATCGCGGACCGGGGCGCGGACACGGCGCTCCAGGACTTCGTCGGTCACAAGGGCCTCAACCAGACCAGCCTGCAGACCACGTCCAAGACGCGGGACGACGACAAGGCCGCCGAACTCGACCGGGTGCAGCGGCAGCTCACCGAGATGGTCGGTCGACAGCTGACGCTGACCCAGTCGGGCCAGGCCTACGGCGCCCGCGCCCTGGGCGACCGCGTCATGGGCAATCCGGAGTACGACCGGTTCGCGGAAAGGAGGACCGACCCGGCCCTCGGCCTGCTCTACCTGCACGACCTGGCCGCCCGGGCCACCCTCACCGACGGCACCTGGCCGACCCCCGGCGCCGTCGGCGGTCCGCTGCCGATCGTGATCAGCGAGAAGGCCGCCGAGAGCATCCACATCAAGCTCGGTGACGTCATCGACAACGGCACCGAGGGTTCGGGCGCCAAGCGGACCACCGTGGTGGTCGGCCTCTACCAGGTCAACGACCCCCAGGACCCGTTCTGGGAGGAGCTCGGCTGCCCGGCCCGCGCCTGCCTGAGGGCCGACCCCGAGCACGAGCACTGGATGACCAGCGGATTCGTCGACGGCGACAGCCTGCCCGCGCTGGCCCGCTGGGGTTCGAACGCCGAGAACTTCTGGCGGCTGCCCGTCGACGCCGCCTCGCTGCACGCCGACCAGCTCGACCGCACCCGCGGCATCCTCAGCTCCTTCCTGACCGGGCGCGACGCCACCGCCCTGGCCGACGCGACCCGGCGTCCCGACCTGCACACCTCCTCGGGCCTTCCCGAAATCCTCAACCGGGCGGACGACCGCTACCAGGCCTCGCTGCCGCTCAGCACGATCGGCCCGGCCGCCGTCGCGGGCGTCGCCACCGTGGTGCTGTTCCTGGCCGCCGCCCTCACCACCGACCGGCGCACCGCCGAGATCAGGCTGCTCCAGGCCCGCGGCGGCTCCCGTGCCGGGGTGCTGCGACGGCTGATCGCCGAGGGCGCGGTCACCGTCCTGCCGGCCACCGTGCTCGGAACGGCCCTCGCCCTGGTGCTGCTGCCCACCCCCCGCTGGGACCGCGCGGTGCTGGCGGCCCTGGCCGCGGCCCTGATCGCGCTGCTGGCCTTCCCGGCCCGCGCGGCCCTGCTGTGGGCACGCCGGCGGCCGGCCGGCGGCCGACGCCGACTGGTCGGCGAACTCGCCGTCCTCGCCGTCACCGCCGCGGCTGTGGCAGAGGTCCGGCACCGGGGCGTCGGCACCGGCTCCGGGCCGGATCCACTGCTGGTGGCCGCCCCGCTCCTGCTCGCCGTCACCGGCGGCCTGCTGCTGGCCCGGATCGAGCCGGTGGTGGTCGGCCGGCTGGCCGCCCTCGTCGGCCGGGGCCGCGGCCTGATCGGCTTCCTCGGCCTGGCCCGCGCCGCCCGCGACGACTCGGGCCGCCGCCGGCCCTCCGCGCTGCCGCTGCTCGCCCTGGTCATCGCCGTCACCACGACCGGCTTCGGCGCCACCGTGCTCGACACCGTCGATCACGCCCGGACCCGCGCCGCGCGCATCGCCACGGGCGGGGACATCGGCGTCTCCCTCCCGGGCTACGCCACCCTGTCCGAGTCGTTCACCAAGGCCGCCGACGCCCTGCCGGGCGTGCGGGCCTCGACCGCGGTCTGGGTCGAGCCCAACGCCCGCATCGTCGGCGCCGACCAGCGCTACACCGAGGCCTACCTGATCATGGTGGTCGATCCGGCGGCGTACGCCGAGATCGCCCGGACCCTCGGGGCCGGCGAGTTCGATCCGGCGAAGCTGGCCGGGGCGGCCGGCGGCCGGGACACCCCGGTGCCCGCGCTGGTCAGCCGCGACCTGGCCGAGCGCCTGGCCGCAGGGTCGTCCCAGGTGCGCACGCCCAACGGCAACGACCTGCGCCTCGCCGTCGCCGGGACCGTCGGCGCCACCCCCGCCCTGCCGGACCCGGGCAAGCCGTTCGCCGTCGTTCCCGCCGGCCCCGCCTGGGAGCGACTGCCGGACGCCAAGCGGGTGAACCAGTGGTTCGCCGTCGGCGAGATCGACCCCGAAGGGGTCAGGACGGCACTGCGGGACAACGGCGGGGTCCAGCCGACCGGCCTGGCCAAGATGATCGCGGACGACGCCGCGGCCGTCGGCAAGGCCGTCCGCGGTCTGCCCGCGGGATACACGGTGCACAGCAGCCGGGAGACCGTCGCCGAGCTCGGCGACGACCCGCTGCAGCACGCCGCCGGGCGGCTGTTCCGGTACTCGGGTGCCGCCGGCGCCGGGTTCGCCCTGCTCGCGGTGCTGCTGACGCTGTTCCGGGCCGCGCCCGACCGCACGGCCGTGCTCGCCCGGCTGCGCACCATGGGCCTGCGACCCCGCCAGGGGCTGGCGCTGATCGTCGCCGAGGCGCTGCCGCGGACCCTGGTGGCGGCCGTCGGCGGCGGGCTGGTCGCGGTGGCGGCGGTCGCCCTGCTGGGCGGCGCGTTCGACATCTCGACCCTGGTCGGTGCCAGGGTCGGGGAGGTCGTCACCCCCGCGCTGATGCCGGTGCTGCTGCCCACCGCGGGCCTGGCCCTGCTGGTCGGCCTCGGGGTGGTGCTGGAGACGCTGGTCGCCGGCCGGCGCCAGATCGCCACCGAACTGCGGGCGGGGGAGCAGTCGTGACACCGCGACGGCGGCTCTCCGCGATCACCGGATGACCGGATGACCGGCCCTCGACCCGGTGGTCGAGGGCACGCGGTGCCGCCTCAGTCCTGGTCCAGCTTGGACAGGGCATCGGTGATCAGGCGGGTGGCGAAGTCGTGGTCGTCGCCGGACACCCGGTTGACGTGCTCCGCGAGCAGGGTGGCCGTGGCTTCCAGGGGGTTCATCTCGGCGTCGGTCCAGGGCCCGTACTGCGCGCGCCACAGGTTGGGGCTCAGGCCGCTGCCCGCGGCGATCACCAGGCCGGCCATGGTGGGGATGACCTCGGGGCGGAAGGTCCTGGGCATCATCCGCATCGTGGCCACGAGGGTGGGCACCACGTGCTCGATGACGTCCTTGTCGTGCTCCTCGCAGGCCGACCGCAGCCAGTTCATGAACAGGTAGATGAGCGTGCACGCGCCGTCCAGCAGCGCGTTGAACTCTTCGGGGCCCACGGATGCGGCGAACTCGTCGACCAGCCGCTGCTGTACGGGGTCCGTCCCGGTCCTACCGTCGTAGACGGCCTTGAGCCGGGAGTCGATCATCATGAGCGCGGTGCTCACATCGCCGACGGCGGCGTATCGGGGGTCACAAGGCGATGACACGGGACTCCTTCTCACACGGCCGCGGCGGGTGCGCGGCAGGTCCGGTCGCAGGGTTCGTCGGCCGGTCGGGTCACCGCCCGACGGTACCGCTCCCCGTTGCGGCCGGGCGCCCGTTTCCGCCCCTCGCCCACGCCCCGGCGGGCCGCCCGCGCTCACCCGTCCGCGGCGGCTTTCCGCAGGTCCCGGTGGTACGGCGGAACGCCGGGGGCGGTGGTGCGGCCCCCGGCGATCCGGTTCCACTCGTCAACAGCGCGCCCTCAGTACGTCATCAGTACGGGTGAGCCGTCCGCGCGGTCGCGGCGGCGCTCGGGGCGGCGGAGGATGAGGGTACGGGCGGGACGCGATGCGGAAGGGGCGTGGCGCCATGGACGTCGGGCCGGTCGAGTACGCCGTCATGGCCTTCCCGGGCAACCGGTTCCGGGGGGCGATCCTGCCGGAGCTCAAGCGCCTGACCTCCGAGGGGATCATCCGCATCCTCGACCTCACCTTCATCAAGAGGGACGAGCGGGGGACGGTCCGCGTCCTCGAACTCGATGCCCTGGACAGCGACGAAGCCGCCGTGTTCGCCGAGCTGGACGGCGAGGTCATGGGCCTGCTGAGCGACGAGGACCTGGCCAGCGTCTGCGACGAGATCCCGGCGGGGTGCTCGGCGGCGATCATCGTCTGGGAGCACCGCTGGGCCGCGCCGCTGCTGCGGGCACTCGACGACGCGGACGGGGTCCTGGTCACGCGCGAGCACGTGCCGCACACCGTGGTGGCGGCCGACCTCGCCGCGATCGGTCTCTGAAAGATCGGACTCCAAAAGGGGAGCCGGACTCCGAGAAGGAGCTGTCATGATCGGCCGTCGTCTGTCGCGCAGCGGGCGCCCGGGGCTCATCGGCACCGCCGCCCGCACCGCCGTCATCGCCGGGACCGCCACGTCCGTGTCGAGCAGGGTCGCCGCCCGGCACCAGCAGGCAACCGCGCAGGCGGCCCCGGCACCGCCGTCGCCCGCACCCGCGTCTCAGGCCGTGCCGGGCGCCGCGCCGAACGACCAGACGCTCGCCCAGCTCGAACGCCTCGTCGAACTGCGGCAGAGCGGGATGCTGACCGACGACGAGTTCACGGCGGCCAAGCAACGCCTCCTCACCTCGTGAACCCCCTCCGCCGGACGGCGCCCGCACGGGGGCAGGGCCCGACCGGGCCCGCGCGCTGCGCCGCCGTGGTGCGGTGATGGAGCCCGTGACGGCGGTGCTCGCCGAACTCGTCGAACGGCACCGCGCCGATACCGCCGGTGACGTCGCCCGCTACATCCCCGAACTCGCCCGCGCCGACCCGCACGCCTTCGGCCTCGCCATGGTCAGCGTCCAGGGCCACGCCTATCAGGCCGGTGACGCGTCGGCCGCCTTCACGATCCAGTCGGTCTCGAAGCCCTTCGTGTACTCGCTGGCACTGTCGGAGCTGGGCCTGGCGGAGGTGGCCAGGAGGGTCGGGTTCGAGCCGAGCGGGGAGCCGTTCAACGCGATCAGCCTGGAGGCCGGCACCGGGCGCCCGGCGAACCCGCTGATCAACGCCGGGGCGATCGTGACGACCGCGCTGATCGGCGGCGACTGCGAGGCCGCGTTCGAACGGATCCGCGACACCCTGTCGGGCTTCGCAGGCCGCCGGCTGACGGTCGACGAGGACGTCTACCGGTCCGAGGCCGCCACCGGGGACCGCAACCGGGCGCTGGCCTACCTCACGCTCTCCCAGGGCGTGCTGGAGCGCCCGGCCCAGCAGGCCTGCGACGTGTACTTCCGCCAGTGCGCGATCGAGGTCACCGCCGTCGACCTGGCCGTCATGGGCGCCACGCTGGCCAACGGCGGGCGCAACCCGGTGACCGGGCGCCGCGTCGTGGACGCCGACGCGGCGAGCGCGACGCTGTCGGTCATGGCCACCTGCGGCATGTACGACCACAGCGGGGAATGGATGCTGAGGGTGGGCCTGCCGGCCAAGAGCGGCGTCGGCGGAGGGGTCTGCGCCGTGAGCCCCGGCCAGTTCGGCGTCGGCGTGTTCAGCCCCCCGCTGGACCCTCGGGGCAACAGCGTCCGCGCGAGCGCCGTCCTGCGGGAGCTGTCCGCCGAACTGGGCCTGCACGTCCTGCGGCACACCGAGCGTGCGCGCTCACCGCTCCAGGCGGTGCGCACCGACCACGGCGCGCACCACCTGGAGCTGTTGGGCGACCTCGGTTTCGCCGCCGCCGAGGAGATCGTCCACTGCGTCCGTCGCCTGGCCCGCGATCAGCCCCGGCCGCTGGTCACGGTCGACCTCTCCCACGTCACCGCCGTGCGCCCGATCGCCCGCAGGCTGCTGGCCGACTGCGCCGCCGGCCTCCGGGCCCGGACGACGGTGCGCTTCGTCGACCCCGCGGGCCTGGTCCGAAGGCCGTCCGCAGACCGGAGCGACACCCCGGCCGAGAGAGCCGAGTGAGCACCGGCAAGCACAGGTTCACAGCTTGACGGGTGCGCCCGGCCCCATCGGGATGCCGATGGCGTACCAGGCGACGAAGAACAGCAGCCAGGCCACCGCCACGATGACCGTGTAGGGGATCATCAGGGAGATGACGGTGCCGACACCGGCCTGCTTCCTGAACTTCTGGCACTGCAGGACGATGAACGGCAGGTAGACCATCAGCGGGGTGACGACGTTCGTCGGGGAGTCGCCGACCCGGTAGGCGGCCAGCACGGTCTGCGGCGCGACGCCGAGGCGGATGAACAGGGGCACGAAGATCGGCGCGAAGATCGCCCACTTGGGGATGATCCCGGGGATGATCAGGTTGATGACGTAGGTCAGCAGGATGAAGGCGATCAGGAGCCAGATCGCACCGATGTTCGCGCTCTCCAGCTGGTCGGCGAGCTGCACGGCGACCACCGTGGCGATGTTGCTGTAATTGAAGTACGAGATGAACTGGGCGATGATCAGCAGCAGGAAGATCAGGCCGCCGAGCCCGGCGAAGGTCTTGGTGATCGCGTCCATCGCGGCGGCGCTGCCGCGCAGGGTCTTCGCGCCCGCGCCGAAGGCCAGGCCCATCACCAGGAACGCGATCATGATGATGACGATCAGGCCGTCCATGAACGGCGAGTCCTCGAACAGGCTCCCCGTCTCCGGGTTGCGCAGCGGCGCGCCGGGGATGAACGCCAGCAGCGTGACGGCCACCACGAGCGCGATCAGCGAGAGGCCGGCGTAGCGCAGCCCCCGGGCCTCGGCTGCGGTGTCGACGGGGGGCTCCTCGCTGTCCGCGACGGCGGCGGTGTCCCGCGGCTGCCAGGGGCCCAGGCGGGGTTCGATGATGCGTTCGGTGATGAAGGTGATGACGATGGTGAGGAACAGGGTGGAGCCGATCGCGAAGTAGTAGTTCGCGGTCAGGTTGAGGGACTGCCCGGGGTTGACGAGCCTGATCGCCTGGTTGGTGATCTCGGTCATGATGCCGTCGATCGGGGCGATGAGCAGGTTGACGCTGAAGGCCGCGCTGACCCCGCCGAAGGCCGCGGCGATCCCGGCGAGCGGGTGGCGCCCGGCGCTGATGAAGGCGACCGCTCCCAGCGGGATGAGGACGAGGTAGCCGGCGTCGGAGGCGATGCTGGACAGGATGCCGGCGAAGACGATGATCGCGGTGAGGGTCTCCGGTGGTGAGATCCTGACCAGGCGTCGGATCAGGGCCGCGATCAGTCCGGCCTCCTCCGCG
This sequence comes from Kitasatospora sp. NPDC088264, assembly GCF_040685715.1. Taxonomy (NCBI): domain Bacteria; kingdom Bacillati; phylum Actinomycetota; class Actinomycetes; order Kitasatosporales; family Streptomycetaceae; genus Kitasatospora; species Kitasatospora sp. NPDC088264. The sequence continues at coordinate 8,705 of NZ_JBFBIR010000036.1, read as the reverse complement.
AGCCCGACGCCGACCATGATGACGAGGATGACCGCGACGACGCCGAAGTCGTTGAAGTTGTGCGCCGCGGAGGTGAACAGGAACCGGACGCCGTCGCCGGACAGCAGGCTCTCGACCTTCGTCGTCTCGACGACGGTCTCGTAGTGGTGGGTGTACGTCGACTCCGGCGGCAGGTGGGTGCCCGCGTACTCGGTGCCGCCCTCGTGGACCTGCGTGGCCGGGTAGGGAACGGACTTGACCGTCTCGCCGGTGACGTGGACGTCGAACGCGGCCAGGACCGCCGACAGCACGATCACCAGGACGCACAGCAGCAGGAAGATGATGGCCGGGTGCGGGACCTTGTTCCCGATCTTCTCGATGGCGTCCAGGACGCGCCCCGACCCTCCGCCGGACTTTCCGTTCCCGGAGGCGGTGGCGCTCTTGTCCTGCGGGCCGTCGGCCTGGGCGTGGGCGAGGGCGCTCACCGGCCGGCCTCCTCACTGATCGAGCGGGTGGAGTCGGTCCGCGCGGCCGTCGACGGAGGGGTGAAGGCCAGCGCGAGCTCTGCGAGCAGGCGCGCGCCGAAGCCGGTGCAGCCCTTGGTGCGCCAGCCGCTCGGCTTGTCGTTCTGGGCCGGCCCGGCGATGTCGATGTGCGCCCAGGGGCGGCCGGCGACGAACTCCTCCAGGAACAGCGCGGCATGGATCGCCCCGCCGTTGGGGCCGCCCATGTTCTTCAGGTCCGCCACCTCCGAGTCCAGCTCCGGCCGGTAGCGCCGCGACAGCGGCAGCTGCCAGGCCGGCTCGCCGGTGCGGGCGGCGGCGTCCAGGACCTGGTCGACCAGCGGCTGGGCGTTGCCGAACACGCCCGCGGTCTCGGCGCCGAGCGCCCGCAGACACGCGCCGGTCAGGGTGGCGATGTCCACGATCGCGTCCCCCGGCTCCTCGCCGGCCAGGACCAGGGCGTCCGCCATGACCAGGCGGCCCTCCGCGTCGGCGTTGACCACCTCCACGCTCGTGCCGCCGCGCATCCACAGCACGTCGCCCAGCTTGAGCGCCGAGCCCGAAGGCATGTTGTCCGTGCACATCAGGTAGCCCGTCACGGCCGTCCGGCAGCCGAGCCCGGCCAGGACGCACAGGGCCGCCAGGATCGCCCCTGCACCGGACATGTCGTTCTTCATCGTCGCGTGCACGGCGTCGGCGGGCTTGAGGCTGATGCCCCCGGAGTCGTACGTGATGCCCTTGCCCACCAGGGCCAGCCGGGGCGTCCCGTCACCGGCGCCGGAGGGCAGGTAGGTGAGCTTGATCATGCGGGCTTCGTCCACGCCGCCCCGGTTCACGCCCAGCAGGCCGCCGCAGCCCAGCTCCTCCAGCTCCCGCTGCCCGAACACCTCCACCCTCAGGCCGCACTGCGCGCCGAGCCGCACCGCAACCTCGGCCAGGTCCGGCGCGGTCAGCAGGCTGGGCGGCGCGCTGGCCAGGTCCCGGGCCAGCATCGTCGCGCGGGCCAGCCACACCCCGCGCTCTGCGCCCCGCTCGACGGCCTCGCGCGAGTCCGAACCCGAGCCCGAACCCTCCACGACCGTGACAGTCTCCAGCGCCGTGCCGGACGGCTCGCGCTTGAGCGGATCGAAGCCGTAACGGGCCAGCAGCACCCCCTCCACCAACGCCTGCGCCGCCTCCGCCGGCGTCGCACCCGCCCCGGACGGCACCACGACGGCCAGCCGCGAACGGCCCGGCACCGCGAGCGCCACGGCCGCCCCGGCGTCCCTCAGCACATCGGGACCTGCCGCACCCTCCGGCCCCGTCCCGTAGAGCACGACGTCCGGCCCGTCCTCCCGGGGCACCAGCAGCACCCGGCCCGTCGCCCCCGTCATGCCGGCGGCCTCCACGGCCCCCGGGCCCAGCCCGATCCACGCCGGCACCGCCACCGCCCCTTGGACCACCGGCAGCCCCACCGCCTCCGGATCTCGCACCGCCTCCGGATCCCGGGCCGGCACGACGTCAACCCTCGGAACGCGGCTCCACGAAGGAATGAGATCGAGGGCTGCCCTGCTCTGCGCCACTGTGCTCTCCTCTGCTGGGGCGGCGGTCCAGAGGCCGCCGGTCCCAGCAGCCGCTCCCCAGTAAGACGCACGGTCAGGGCGCTTCCAGGACACGCCACGCGCTGTGCCCCCAAACGCACGAACGCCCGGCGCACCGGCGTCGGCGCGCAGGCGGGGGTGGGAGGACACACCCTAGGCTTGAGGCCGCACTGGTCCGAGGGACGGGAAGTCGGCTGCCGTGACCGATCGCAGCACAGAGGATGATCAGTCGAAGCCGAGCATCGCCCGGGTCTACGACTATCTGCTCGGCGGCAAGGACAACTACGCCGTCGACCGCGAGATCGGCGACTTCTTCATCAAGGACCTGCCCGGTTCGCGGGCGATGGCCTTCGCCAATCGCGGGGCCCTCGTTCGCGCCGTGGCGGCCATGGCCCGCGACGGCGTCTCCCAGTTCGTCGACATGGGCAGCGGCCTGCCCACCGCCGACAACGTGCACCAGGTCGCCCAGCGGCACCGTCCGGACGCGCGCGTCGTCTACGTCGACCACGACCCGGTCGTGGTCGCGCACAGCCGGGCCCTGCTGGCCGCCGACGACCGCACCACCGTGATCCGGGCGGACCTGCGCGCGCCGGAGGCGCTGTACCACGACCCCGGCCTACAGGAGTTGATCGACTTCGACGAGCCGGTGGGCGTCGTCTTCAGCGCCGTGCTGCACCACCTCACCGATGCCGAACGCCCCGCCGAGCTCGCGCGCTGGTGGGTGGACCGGGTGCGGTCGGACAGTCAGGTCTACATCTCCCACTTCCGCTCCGGCGGGAACGAGGAGACCCGGCTCATGGAGCAGAAGCTGCAGAGCAGTTTCGGCCGCGGCCGCTGGCGCACCGACGAGGAGATCACCGGCCTGTTCGACGGCCTTGAGCTCCTCGAACCGGGCCTGGTCCCCTGCTCCCTGTGGCGGCCGGACCCCGCGCCGGACGACGACGGCACCGGGAACGGCGTGGACAGGCCCGCTCCGACGGTGTGGGAACAGCTGATCTCCTGCGCACTGGCCCGCAAGCCGTAGCCGGCTGTTGGCCCGCGCGCCCCGTACACCGGTCCCTCCACGATCCGTTTCGCCACCGCCGCAACCGCTGTCGCATCGCTCCGCGACGTCGCCGACGGCTTCCGGTGCAGGCGGACCGAACGTGTCAGCCGCAGCCGCCGTGAGGGTGCCGCCCGGCGCGCGGGTCGTCCCCCACCCCGCGGTACGGCGGGAGGCGCCCGGCCGACAGTCAGTCGAAGTCGTCCGGATCGACGCCGCGTATCAACTCGGCGAGCCGGGCGCGGTCGTGGAACGCCTGACTCAGGAGCGCGGCGAGGCGTTGCAGAGCGTCCAGGTCCCGACTGCGGGCGATGAACATCCCCGCCTCGGGATCGTAGGTCAGCCGCTCCGACACCTCCGGCGCGTGCGCGAGCACCGCGGCCCGGGCGACGCCCGCCCAGCCGTACCCGTTGCCGTACTGGCCGCAGGCCTCGAACTCGTCCTCGACGGCGACCATGGCGTCGTCGGTGAGCATCAGGTAGTAGGACTCCGGCTCGTGGTCGTAGGCGGAGAGGATCAGGGGTGCGTAGGTCGTCCGATCGGTCATGGGACCGACCTTAGCGGCGGGGTCCGACAGCGGCGGGCGAAGGCTCCCGGGCCGCACTGCCGGATCGTCACTCCCGTTACCCGACCCGCCTGCGACTCTGCACGACAAGGGCGACGATCTCCTCGGGCAGTTCGTCGTCCACCGCGATCCGGACCTCCGTCACCGTGCCGGGCCAGTCGGCGATCAGATCGTTGCTCAGCGCGTCGTTCTCCATGGCGGCCATGAGTTCGCCTCCCCGGACCGTCTGTCCGGGCACCACCAGGACCTCTGTCACACACCACGGGACGCCCATCTTGGGCGTCACCACGAACTCCACCGGCCCGAGCTCGCGCCAGACCGGGGGCGTCGGCGGCCCGCCGATGCGCTGCTCGACCAGGTCCAGAGCCGTTCCGGCGCGCCGGGCGAAGTCGGAGTCGTCCGCGAGGTGCTCACGCAGCAACGGCCCGACCGCGCGGGCATCGCCCAGCCGGGCCAGCGTCTCCACCGCCTCGGACCGCATCGCAGGGTCCGCCAGACACCCGACGACGGCCTCCGTGTGCTCAGCGGACCCGTTCTCTGCCAGACCGAGCAACGCCCGGTGACGGAACTCCGGGCTACCGGAGCGAAGTTGGCGCTCCAGGAACGGCACCGTCCGCGGGTCCCTGACATGTGCGAACGTCTCACGGGCCAGCAGCGATTCGAGCGAGGGGTCGTCCGCCAGCGCGTCGAACAACCCATCCGGGAGAGCCTCCGCCAGGAGTACCTGCAGCGAGGCGGGGCGCCGGTACTCGTCCCGGTCGCGGCTCACGATCTCCGCCAGGTCCCAGCTCTTCTCCGCCCGGCCCGCGAACACGTCGAGGAGTCGGCGAAGGCTCACCGGTCCGGCAGCCACCAGGTCCTCCAGGGCGCCACCGTCCCCGTGCATGTAGCGCGCGAGGAGGCTGTCGATCCCGTCGGTGGTCAAGTCCATGGAAGTCAGCCGGCTTTCGGTGGATCAGCGGGTCGCGGTAGGTGCCCGGACAGTCTCTCGCGGCCGCCCGGGCGTTCAACATTCCGTCATGTGCGAGTACTTCCCGGCCACTCACCTCCGCGCCTTGCTCGGGGACACTGCGCGCGTTGCCCTTGCCGTTCTCTGCCAGCTAGGCCGGGTGTGCCTCGTTCCTGGCCGGCGCCGTGTGGCTCGGGGGTTGGAGGCGTACGGGGAGGGTCTTCAGGTGCCAGTTGAGCGGGTTGGTGCCGCGTTGCAGGTGCTCCGGGTCGACGGCGAGTTGCAGGTCGGGTACCCGGCTGAACAGCGCGGCCAGGGCGACGGCGGCCTCCTCCTGGGCGAGGTGCGCGCCCAGGCAGCGGTGCGCGCCGTGCCCGAAGCCGAGGTGGGGCTCCTTGCTGTGGCGGGTGCGGCCGAGGTCGAGGCGGTCGGGGTCGGCGAAGGCGGCGGGGTCGCGGTTGGCCGCGGACACCATCGGGAGGACGGCTTCTCCGGCGCACACCGGGGTGGCGCCGACGGTGGTGTCGCGGGTGGCGTAACGGGGCAGCGCGCGCACGACGGGCCCGCAGTAGCGCATGAGTTCATCGACGGCGTGCGGCATGAGGGCGGGGTCCTCGCGCAGCAGGGCGAGCTGGTCGGGGTGGGCGAGGAGCGCTTCGGTGCTGTTGGCGATGAGGTTGACGGTGGTGATGTGCCCGGCGACGACCAGGTTGGTGATGAGCGAGACGAGCTCGTCGGTGCTCAGGCGGTCGTCGTGGTGGGGCGCGAGCAGTTCGGAGATGAGGTCGTCGCCCGGGTCGGCGGTGTGGAGGCCGACGAGGAGGTGGGCGTCGGCGACCATGCCGGCGAGCGCGTCGCCCAGTTCCTCGCCGCAGGTGCCGGCGGCCAGGGTGGCGCTGCGACTCCGCCAGCGGTCGCGGTCGGCTTCGGGGACGGCGATGAGTTCGCAGATGACGGTGATGGGCAGCGGTCGGGCGAAGTGTTCGATCAGGTCGACGACGCCGTCCTCGGCGTGGTCCGGCAGGCGGTCGAGCAGGTCGGCGGCGATGGCTTCGATCCGGGGGCGCAGCGCGGCCACGCGGCGCGGGGAGAACGCGGCGGCGACCAGGCCGCGCAGACGGCGGTGGTCGGAGCCGTCCGAGTCGAAGATCCCGGCGCGCAGGTACTTCTCGTAGCCCGCGTACATGCCGCGGGCCTGCCAGGTCTGTTCGGTGCGGTGGGCCACCTTCGCGCCGGGGACGGTCGCGGCGTCGATGGTGAAGTCGGGATCGCTCATGATCGTGCGGATGTCGTCGTGGCGGGTCGCCACCCACATGGGGTCGACGCCTCGGACGCAGCCCCGCACCAGGTGCTCGCGTTCGCGGATGTGCGCGTAGGAGGTGAACGGATCGCGGACCAGCTCCTGATCCGCCAGGTCCAGTGGTTCGTCGCCGGACTCGGTGGTGGTCCGGCCTTGCGTCGTCATGGTGAGCGCTCCCAACGGGTGGTCGTTCCGTGACGGCATCATGGCGGCCGGACCGCGCCCCACCTGCCGCTATCGGTGCCAATCCACCCGAACGAATGCATTCGCCCTCGACCCCGGAGACGAGGACGCCCGGTCGTCGTCCGGGGCCGCGGTCGGTGTCCGTTCGGGTCGGTGTCCGTTCGGGTCGGTCTCCGTTCGGGTCGGTGTCAGCCGCGACCGGCGGTGGAAGCCCGGACGTGGAGTTCCCAGGCGTGGGTCCGTACCACGCCCGGTTCCGCCGCGCCCGACAGCAGGTCGCTGAGCAGGGCCGCGCATTCGCGGCCGTACTCCGCCGCGCGCAGGTCCACCGCCGTCACCTGCGGGCTCGACCCGCGTGCCGCGGCGCCGTCGACGCAGGCGGCCACCAGCACCTCGGTTCCGGCCCGCAGGCCTGCCCGGGCCACGGCTGCCAGCACGCCGGGCACCGCGCCGTCGGGGGCGCAGACCACGGCGTCCAGGCCCGGGGTGCCGGCGAGCAGGTCCGTGGTGGCGGCCTCGGCCTCGGTCGGCGTGGCCGCGAACGGGACCGTTCGCACGGCGACCTCGACGCCGTGGCGCCCGGTCCAGTCGGCGGCGGCGGCCCGCAGGGCGGCCGCCCAGTCGGATCCCGGGCCGGGGGCCAGCAGCGCCGGGCGGCGTGCACCGCGCTGCGCGAGGTGGTCCAGCAGGGCGGCGAGCGAGGTGGCGTTGTCGCACACCACCGATCCGCTGGGTGCGGCCCCGCCTCCGAGGTAGCGCTCCCCGGTGACCACGGGTACGCCGGCGGCCAGCAGACCGGGCACGGCCGGGTCGTCGACCTCCGGATCGATGACCATCAGCCCGTCGACCCGGGCGGCCAGCCCGCCCTCCGCCGCCTTCCCGGGGGCCAGCAGCACCACGTCGAGGCCATCCTCGCGGGCTCGCTCGACGGCGCCGAACGCCAGCTTCATGTAGTAGTCGAGGCGGGTCGCCGTGCGCGGCAGGTACAGGCCCACTGCCCCGGTGCTGGAGCGGCGCAGGCTGCGCGCCGCCGAGTTCGGCCGGTAGCCGAGCTCTCGGGCCGCGGCCTGGACGCGTTCACGCGTCGCCTCGGCCACCCGGCCGGATCCGAGGAGGGCGTCGGAGGCGGTGCTCTTGGACACCCCGGCCGCCCGGGCCACGTCGAACAGGGTCACGGATCGGCTGGTCACAGCCCGGAAGTCTAGACGCAGAACCGGAGGCCACCCGTGGTCCGGGCGTCTGCGATGCTCCTCGAACCCCCTTGCCGGAACGTTCCGGCAAGGCTTAGGGTCACCCGTGCCGGAACGTTCCGGCACAGCTTCGGCCGCTGCTCCCGACACCATGACCCGAGATGACCCGAGGACCCGCCATGCGCCTGATCACCGCCCTGAACCCGCCCGCATCCCCGGCCCGCACCCGCGCGCCCCGGCGCGCCGCCCTGCGGGTCGCCCTCGTCCAGCAGCGCTGGCACGCGGACCCCGAGCAGCACCGGGCCGGCCTGCTGGAGGGAATCCGCCTCGCCGCCGAACAGGGCGCCGCCCTCGTCGCCCTCCAGGAGCTCACGCTCTCCCCGTACTTCGCCGTGCTGCGCCAGTCCGACCACCCGCAGGCCGTCGAGCCCGAGGACCTGCGCACCGGCCCGACCTTCGCGTTCGCCGCGGCCGCCGCCCGCGAGCACGGCATCCACGTGCACGCCTCGCTCTTCGAGAAGGCCGACGGGCCGGACGGCCCCGACGGCCTCGGCTACAACACCGCGATCCTCGTCGCCCCCGACGGCACCCTGGTGCAGCGCACCCGCAAGCTGCACATCCCCGTGACCGAGGGCTACTACGAGGACACCTGGTTCCGCCAGGGCCCGGCCGGCGAGGACGCCTTCCCCCTCGCCGAGGTGGGCGACGCCGCCGTCGGCCTGCCGACCTGCTGGGACCAGTGGTTCCCCGAGCTCGCCCGCGCCTACTCCCTCGCCGGCGCCGACGTGCTCGTCTACCCGACCGCCATCGGCTCCGAGCCGGGCCACCCCGGCTTCGACACCCAGCCGCTGTGGCAGCAGGTCATCACCGGCAACGCCATCGCCAACGCCACCTTCATGGTCGTCCCCAACCGCATCGGCACCGAAGGCGAACTCACCTTCTACGGCAGCTCGTTCATCGTCGACCCGTACGGCCGCGTGCTCGCCCGGGCACCGCGCGACGAGGCCGCCGTCCTGGTCGCCGACCTCGACCTCGACCAGCGCCACGACTGGCTCGAACTCTTCCCCTTCAACACCACCCGCCGCCCCGACGCCTACGCGCCCCTGACCGCCCAGCGCTGACGCCCCCGGCCTCCCCGGCCCGGTTCCGGCCAGGAAACGGGGAGGCCCGGCTGCGGGGCTGCGGGGCTGAAGGCGAGCGAAGTGGTGAGCCCGGGGCTCGCGGTGTCAATGGTGTTGCGCCTGGCCGATTGTCACAGTCCGGTCCTCGGGATGTCCTGACGATTGTGACGCCGCGCGTGCCACCGAAAGTCACTGATTGACCGTCATGGTGGGTGTCCAGCAAGCCAGCACGCACCGTCATCGGGGAGCCACCATGTCCGTCCGCCGCCGTCGCCCGCTGCTCGTCACCGCCG
>NZ_JBFBIR010000035.1:70478-85250 GCF_040685715.1 Kitasatospora sp. NPDC088264 | reverse complement strand
CCGCCCACCCCGCCGTCGGCCAAGCCCTCGCCCACGTCCGCGAAGACCAACCCGGCGACAAACGCCTCGTCGTCTACACCACCCTCACCACCACCGCCTCCACCGGCAACGTCACCCCCGGCGAACTGCGCGCCGCCGTCACCGACACCCTCCCCAGCTACATGCTCCCCGCCGCCGTCGTCATCCTCGACACCCTCCCCGTCACCGCCAACGGCAAAATCGACCGCCGCGCCCTCCCCACCCCCGACTACACCAGCACCACCGAAGGCCGCGCCCCCCGCAACACCACCGAACAAACCCTCTGCACACTCTTCGCCGACGTCCTCGGACTCACCACCGTCACCATCGACGACCGCTTCTTCGACCTCGGCGGCCACTCCCTCCTCGCCACCAAACTGGTCAGCCGCATCCGCACCGCCCTCAGCACCGAACTTCCCATCCGTGCCCTGTTCGACGCCCCGACCGTCGCCGCCCTGGCCGCCGTCCTGCCCGCCTCCGGCACGGCCCGTCCGGCCCTGCGGCCCATCGACCGGCCCGAGCGCATCCCGCTCTCCCCGGCACAGCAACGCCTGTGGTTCATCGACCAGTTCGAGGGCCCCAACGCGCTCTACAACACCCCGTGCGCGGTGCGCCTGACCGGCCGGGTCGACGCCCCCGCCCTCCAGGCGGCGCTGACGGACGTCCTCGACCGCCACGAGGTGCTACGCACCGTCTACCCGACCACCGACGGCCAGCCGCACCAGCTGATCGTCGAGCGTCCCGAACTCCCGCTGCACACCGTGTCGGTGGCCACCGAGGAAGCGCTCCAGGACGCCCTGGCCGAGGCCGGCGGGGAGGTCTTCGACCTCGCCCACGACCTGCCCGTCCGCGCCACGCTGTTCTCCCTCCCGCACGACGAACACGTCCTGCTCGTCCTCATGCACCACATCGCCACCGACGGCTGGTCCGTCGCCCCGCTCCTGCACGACCTCGCCACCGCCTACGAAGCCCGCCTCGCCGGCACCGCACCGCAGTGGGAGCCGCTGCCGGTGCAGTACGCCGACTACGCCCTCTGGCAACACGAACTCCTCGGCACCCCGCAACAACCCACCACCCTGCTCACCGAACAACTCGCCCACTGGCAGCAGGTGCTGTCCGGCCTCCCCGAGGAACTGGCGCTCCCCTACGACCGCCCCCGCCCGACCGCGCCGACCCGTCGGGGTGCGGCGGTGGAACTGCACCTGGACGGCGAACTCCACGGCGCCCTGGTCGAGTTGGCGCAGCAGAGCCGAGCCAGCGTGTTCATGGTGATGCAGGCGGCACTCGCCACCACGCTGGGCCGCCTGGGCGCGGGCACCGACCTGCCGATCGGCACCGTCGTCGCCGGGCGCACCGACGAAGCGCTCGACGACCTGGTCGGCTTCTTCGTCAACACCCTGGTGCTGCGCACCGACACGTCCGGCGACCCGAGCTTCCGGGAGCTGCTGGAGCGCGTCCGGATCGGCACCCTGGACGCCTTCGGGCACCAGGACGTGCCCTTCGAGCGCCTGGTCGAGCTGCTCAACCCGGCGCGCTCGACGGCCCGGCACCCGCTCTGCCAGGTGATGCTGACCTCCGGCGGCGACGCCGGAACGATCCGCCTCGGCGGCCTGCCGGGCCGGGTCGAGGCGCTGGATTCGGACCTCGCCAAGTTCGACCTGACCTTCGCCTTCAGCGAGGCCTTCGACCGCGACGGCGGCACCGCCGGCCTGGAGCTGACGGTCGAGTACGCCGTCGACCTGTTCGACCGGGCCACGGCGGCGGCGACGGCCGCACGGTTCGAGCGCGCCCTGCGCGCGGTGCTGGCCGACCCGGACCAGCGGGTGGGCCAGGTGGAGATCCTGGCGCCGGAGGAGCGCCGACAGCTGATCACGGCCTGGAACGACACCGACCACTCCGTCGCCCCCGCCACCTTCCCGGCACTCTTCCAGGCCCAGGCCGCCGCCCGCCCCGACGCCGTCGCGCTCGCCTTCGGCGCCGAGCAGCTCAGCTACGCCGAGCTGAACGGACGCGCCAACCGCCTCGCCCGGCTGCTCACCGCACACGGCGCGGGCCCCGAGCGGTTCGTCGCGATCGCCCTGGACCGCTCGATCGAGCTCATCGTCGCCCAGCTCGCCGTCCTCAAGGCCGGCGCGGCCTTCCTCCCGCTCGACCCGCGCTACCCGGCCGACCGCATCGCCTACATGCTCGCCGACGCCGCCCCCGTCCTGGTCCTCACCACCGGCACGGTGGCCGCCGGCCTGCCGGCCGACAGCGCCGTCCCGCGCCTGCTGGTCGAGGAGCTCGACATCTCCGGCCACCCGGCACACGACCTCACCGACGCCGAAACCGGCACCGAACTCGGCACCGCCACCACCCCCGACGCCGCCGCGTACGTCATCTACACCTCCGGCTCCACCGGCCGCCCCAAGGGCGTCGTCGTCCCCCACACCGGCCTCGCCGCCCTGGTCGAGAGCCAGCGCCAGAGCCTGGCCGTGACCCCGGACAGCCGCTACCTGCTGTTCGCCTCCCCCTCCTTCGACTCCGCCGTCGCCGAACTCAGCCTGGCCCTGCTCACCGGCGCCCGCGCCGTCCTCGCCGACGCCGACCAGCTGCTGCCCGGCCCCGCCCTGGTCGAACTGATCGCCGAGCAGGGCGTCACCCACGTCACCCTGCCGCCGACCGCCCTGGCCGTCCTGCCCCCCGACGCGCTCGCGCACGTCGAGACCCTGGCCGTCGCCGGGGAGGCCTGCCCGCCCGACCTCGTCGAGCACTGGTCCGCCCGCCTGCGGATGGTCAACGCCTACGGGCCGACGGAATCCACCGTCTGCGCCAGCATGACCACCCCGCTGTCCGGCCGGATCGCACCGCCGCTGGGCCGGCCCATCCTGAACACCCGGCTGCACGTCCTGGACGCCGCCCTGCAGCCCGTCCCCGCCGGGGTCGTCGGCGAGCTCTACCTCGCGGGCTCCGGCCTGGCCAGGGGCTACCTCAACCGGCCCGGCCTGACCGCCGAGCGCTTCGTCGCCAACCCGTACGGCGCCCCCGGCAGCCGGATGTACCGCACCGGTGACCTCGCCCGCCGCCGGGCCGACGGCTCCCTGGAGTACCTCGGCCGCACCGACCACCAGGTCAAGGTCCGCGGGTTCCGCATCGAACCCGGCGAGATCGAGGCCGCCCTCGTCCGCCACCCCTCCCTCGCCCAGGCCTTCGTCCTGGTCCGCGAGGACCGCCCCGGCGACCGGCGCCTGGTCGGCTACGCCGTGGCCCGGCCCGGGCAGACGGTCGACCAGGCCCTCCTGCGGGCCCACGTCGGCGCGACCCTGCCCGACTACATGGTGCCCTCCGCCGTCGTGGCCCTGGACGCCCTCCCCCTCACCGCCAACGGCAAGGTCGACCGCCGCGCCCTCCCCGCCCCCGACACCGCCGCCTGGCCCGGCGCCGGGCGGGCGCCCGGCACGCCGCAGGAGGAGGTGCTCTGCGGGCTGTTCGCCGACGTGCTCGGGCTCGAACAGGTCGGTGTGGACGACAACTTCTTCGAGCTGGGCGGGCACTCGCTGCTGGCCGCCCGGCTGGTCGCGGGGCTGCGGGAGCTGGTCGGCGCGGGCGAGGGGATCGGGGTCCGCACCGTGTTCGAGGCGCCGACCGTCGCCGGACTCGCCGAGCGGCTCGCCCGGGGGCCGGGCGCCGAGAGCTTCCCCGTCCTGCTGCCGATCCGCACCCGGGGCTCGCGCCCGCCGCTGTTCTGCGTCCACCCGGCCGCGGGCATCAGCTGGGTGTACACGGGGCTGCTGCGCCACCTCGACGCCGAGCAGCCGATCTACGGCCTCCAGGCCCCGGGCCTGGCCGATCCGGGCCACCGCCCCTCCTCCGTCGCGGAGTTGGCGCGCGACTACCTCGCGCAGATCCGCGCCGTCCGCCCCGAGGGCCCGTACGCCCTGCTCGGCTGGTCCTTCGGCGGGGCCGTCGCCCACGCGATCGCCGCACTGCTGCGCGACCAGGGCGAGGAGGTCCGGCTGCTGGCCCTGCTGGACGCCTATCCGGGCGCCGGCGAGGCCGGGCCCGAGCAGTGGCGGGACGACCCGGAGCAACTGGCAGTGATCCTCGACTCGCTCGGCCACCCGGCCGGGGAGATCGGCGCCTGGCCCGAGGACGAGGACGGCTACGCCGAGCTGGTCCGGCACGGCGAGGGCCCGCTCGCGGGCCTCAGCGGCGCCGCGGTGGCCCGGGTGGTCGCGGTCTTCCAGGCCAACGCCGAGCTGGCGCACGCGCTCCCGCTGCCCGGCTACGACGGCGACGCGGTGGTCTTCACCGCCGCCAAGGACCGCCCCGCCGACGCCCCCGACCCGGACGGCTGGCGCCCCCACGTGGGCGGCCGGATCGACGTCCACGAGGTGCCGAGCACCCACGGCGCCATGACGGGCCCCGAGGCGCTCGCCGTCATCGGCCCGGTGCTCGCCGCCCGCCTGACCGGCCACCTGACCGCCTGACCGACCGGCCGACCGCCCGCCTGACCGACCGGCCGCCGACCGACCTCCTGACCCGCCGACTTTCGCATCCCTTCCGACCGCAGGCCACCGACCTGCACCCACCGCGCGGGCCGCACCCGGCCCGCCCACCGAGAAACGGACACCACCATGACCACTGCCGCCATCCCCGACACCTGGCGCGGCGTCACCCCGTCGCCGATCACGTCGACCGACGCCTACAACGGCTTCATCGCCGCCAACGTGATCTTCGCGCTGGACCGGATCGGCGTGCTGGAGAAGCTCGGGCGCGGCGAGCCGCTCTCGGCCGTCGAGGCCACCGCCCAGGGCGGTGACACCGCCCGGACCGAGGCCGTCCTGCGCGCCGCCGCCGACTGCGGCTACGTCAAGGCCGACGGCGGCACCTACGTGCCCACCGAGGTGGGCCTCGAAGTCGCCGCCGCGCGCGGCTACTTCACCTGGGCCGTCGGCGGGTACCACGACGTGTTCGGCCGCGCCGGGCACCTGAGCGCGGGGACGCACCGCTACAGCGAGGACGTCCTGCGCGACGAGGCGATGGTCGCCCTCGGCTCCGCCCAGTGCGACCAGTCGCTGTTCGCCGCGCAGCTGACCGACGTGCTCTCCGGCATCGACTTCCGCACCATCGCCGACCTGGGCAGCGGCACCTCCGCCCGGGTGCGCCGGGTGGTCGGGCAGCGCGAGGGCACCCGGGGCCTGGGCATCGACATCAGCCGCCCGGCCACCGACATCGCCCGCCGCGACATCGTCACGGCCGGGATGCAGGACCGCGTCACCGCCGTCCGGGCCGACGTCCTGGGCCTGCTCGGCACCCAGATCGACAACGACGCCGAGGCCGCCGAGGTGGCCGAGGTCGACACCGTGATGAGCTTCTTCCTGCTGCACGACCTGCTGGCCGACCCGGCCACCCGCTCCTCGATCTTCACCCGGATGCGGGAGGCCTTCCCGAAGGCCCGCACCTTCGTGCTCGGCGACACCATGCTGCGCGGCCCGGGCGAGTCCCAGAGCGCCCTGCCGGTCTTCTCGGTCGGCTTCGAGCTGGCGCACGCGATGATGGGCGTGCCGCTGCACACCAAGGAGACGTACGAGGAACTGTTCACCGACGCCGGACTGCGGATCGACCGCGTCGAGGCGCTGGCCACCCCGCACTCCTGGCTCTACGTCCTCCAGGCCGACTGATGGCCGCCGCCGCCAGACACCTGCTGGCGCAGAACGAGCACCCGGGCCCGCCGCTGCCGTCCGTCGTGGCCGCCCTGGCCGCGGCCGCCGGCGACCTGCACCGGTACCCGGACTTCCGCCCGCAGCGGATCGAGGGGATCATCGCCGACTGGCAGCGCGTCCCGGCCCCTCAGGTCGTGGTCGGCCACGGCTCGGCGGGCGTGGCGCTGGACCTCTTCCACGCCGTCGTCGGGCCCGGCGACAACGTGGTGCACTCGGCGCCCTGCTTCGACGCGTACCCGCTGTTCTGCGAGATCGCCCGGGCCGAGGCCCGGGCCGTCCCGCTCGGCCCCGACGCCCGGCACGACCTGGCCGCGATGGCCGATCGGCTGGACGAGCGCACCCGGATCGTCGTGCTGTGCAACCCGCACAACCCGACCGGCACGGTCTACTCCTGGGCGGAGCTGACGGACTTCTTCCGCCTGGTCCCGGCCACGGCGCTGATCCTGCTGGACGAGGCGTACGTCGACTTCGCCCGGGACTGGGCGGCCCCGGCGGTGCCGGACCGGATCGCCGAGTGGCCGAACCTGGTGGTGCTGCGCACCCTCTCCAAGTCGCACGGCATCGCCGCCCTGCGGATCGGCTACGCGCTCGCGGAGGAGTCCGTGGCCCAGCGGGTGCGGGACCACCAGGTCCCGTACGCGGTGAACCGGCTCCAGGAGGCGGGCCTGCTGGCCGCCGTCTCGGCCCAGGACGAGGTGGACCGGCGGATCGCCGAGATCGCCGCCGAGCGGGAGCGCCTGCGGGCCGAACTGCTGCGGCTGGGCTGGACGGTGGCGCCCAGCCTGACCAACTTCCTCTGGGTCGTCGCGCCGGGCGACCAGCTCCCCCTGCGGGCGGAGCTGGAGCGCCGAGGGGTGGCCGTCCGCTACTACCCCGGCCAGGGCATCCGGATCGCCGTCGGTGAGAAGGACGCCAACGACGCGGTGATCGAGGGCTTCACCGCCACCGCGCCCGCCGCTCCCTGACCGCACCCCGCGCCCGCGCATCCCGGCCGTCTCCGCACGTCCCAGCACGTCCCCGCACGTCCCAGCACGTCCCCGCACGTCCCCGCACGTCCCCGCGCACGGCGCGTGAGGGCGCACCGTCCGCGCCCCACGCGCCGAGCAGCCCAGCACCCTCAGCAACCCAGCACGCCCGGCACGCCCAGCACCCGAAGCGCCGTCGGCGCAGCGAAGGAACCGCGATGCACCCGCTGTTGGCCCGCCCGGAGTTCCGGCGCTACCTCGCCGGGCAGACCCTGTCCGTCCTCGGCGACAGCGCCCTCTCCATCGCCCTCGGCATCTGGGCCAAGGTGCTGACCGGCAGCAACTCCGCCGCCGGGCTGGTGCTGTTCTGCTTCGCCGCGCCGCTGCTGCTCCTGCCGCTGGGCGGCCTGCTCGCCGACCGGGTCCGGCGCAGACCGCTGCTGGTCGGCGTCAACCTGATAGTGGCAGTGGGGTTGACGCCCCTGCTGCTCGTCGACGGTCCGGACCGGGTCTGGATCATCTACTGCACGGCCTCGCTCTGCGGTCTCGCCGGGGCCGTGCTGGCCCCGGCGCAGAGCGCCCTGCTGCGGACGATCCTGACGGATCGTCAGGACTTCGGCGCGGCAGCCGGGTTCACCCAGAGCGCCCGGGCCGGCACCACGCTGGTCGCGCCGCTGCTCGGCTCGGGCCTCTACAGCTGGCTGGGCGGGCACGCCGTGGCGCTGGCCGACCTCGGCGTGCTGCTGCTGGCGGCCCTGGCCTTCCTCGGCCTGCGGGCGGACGAGCCCAGGCCGGAGCCCTCGGGCCTCCGGTGGCGCACCGATGTGCTGGCGGGCTTCGCCCACCTGCGCGGTGCGACCGGGCTGCGCCCGCTGGTGGCGGCCACCGCCGTCACGGGCTTCGTGCTGAGCCTGCTCCAGCCGGTGCTGTTCGCGCTGACCCAGCACGGGCTGCACCGCCCGCCGCAGTTCCTCGGCGTGCTGGAGACGACCGAGGCGGTCGGGGCGCTGGGCGGCTCGGTGGTCGGCGGTCTGCTGATCGGCCGGCTCGGACCGCGCCGGACGGTCATGGCGGGGTCGGTGGTGTTCGGCCTCGGCACGGTACTCCTGCTCGCGCCGTCCCTCCCCGTGGTGACGGCCGGCCTGGTGATCGCCGGGGCGGGCATCCCAGCCGCCATGGTCGGCCTCGCCACGGCCGCCCAGGCGGCCACGCCGCCCCAGCTGATGGGCCGCGCCCAGGCGGCCGTCAACCTCTCGCTCACCGCCCCGCAGGCCCTCGCGGTCGGCGTCGGCTCCGGACTGGTGGCCGCCCTGGACTTCCGGGTCGTGCTGGCCGTGATGGTGCTCGGCGCCCTGCTCGCGGCCGCCCACCTGCTCGGCAAGCCCGAGGCCCCGACCGGGCCCGAGGCCCCCGCCGGCACCGAGACCTCCGCCGAGCCCGCGGCCCCCGAAGAGCCCGAGAGCCCCACCGAGCCTCCGGCCGGCTCCGAGAGCCCCACCGAGCCTCCGGCCGGCTCCGAGAGCCCCACCGAGCCCGGGAGCGCCCCGGACCTCCAGCGCACCTGATCGCCCGATCACCCTCGACACCTCCTCTCCTTCCTCACCAGAAAGCTCCTCAGATGACCGACCGCTCCTCGCCCACCACCGCCCCGCTCCCCGTCGAACTGGACCACGTCGAGTTCTACCTGTCCGACCTCACCGCCGAGACCGCCCGGCTGACCAGCGAGTACGGCTTCGAGCTGCTCGTCCCGCCCACCGAGCGCGGCGAGGCCGCCGAGCGCTGCCTCTCGGCGCTGGTCGGGCAGGGCACCATCCGGCTGCTGCTCACCCAGCCGCTGGCCGGCGGCCACCCGGCCACCGACTACCTGGCCCGGCACGGCGACGGCGTGGGCGCACTGGCCCTGCGGGTGCCGGACGCCGCCGACGCCTACCGGACGCTGACCGGCCGGGGCGCCGACGGCCTGCGCCCGCCGCAGGCCGCGCACGGCTGCGTCACGGCGGTGGTCGGCGCCTTCGGCGACGTGGTGCACACCCTGATCGAGCGCGGCCCCGAGGCCCCCGCCGACCGGATCCCCGGCCTGCCGGACGCCGCCCCGGTCACCGACACCGGCACGACGGGGCTGCGCTCCGTCGACCACTTCGCGGTCTGCGTCCCCTCCGGCGAGCTGCGCGAGACCGTCCGCCGGTACTGCGAGGTCTTCGGCTTCCGGATGATCTTCGAGGAGCGGATCGAGGTCGGCGCGCTCGGCATGGACTCGGCGGTCGTGCAGAGCGCCGACCACAGCGTCACGCTCACCCTGATCGAGCCGCTCAGCCCGGACGCGGGCGGCCAGATCGCCTCCTTCCTCGCCGACCACGGCGGCGCCGGGGTGCAGCACGTGGCCTTCTCCTCCGCCGACGCCGTGCACTCCGTCTCCGCGATGGCGGAGCGCGGCGTGCCGTTCCTGCGCACCCCAGGCGCGTACTTCGACGCGCTGCCCGCCCGTCTGACGCCACTGCGGCACTCGCTCGACCAGCTGCGCGCCCTGCACCTGCTGGTCGACCAGGACCACGACGGCCAGCTGTTCCAGATCTTCACCCGCTCCCAGCACCCGCGCGGCACCTTCTTCTTCGAGGTGATCGAGCGCATCCGGGCCCGCACCTTCGGCAGCAACAACGTCCGCGCCCTCTACGAGGCCGTCGAACTCCAGCGCAGCGCCAGCGAAGTGGCCGGATGAGCGCGCCGGCCCTGACCGGGCACCAGCCCTCCCCCGCCCCGTCGCCCTCCTCCCCGTCACCCTCCCCCCAGCCGCTCTCCGTCGCCGAGTACGCGGAGCCCGCCCGGGCCGTCCTCGCGCCCGAGGTCTGGGACTGGCTGGAGGGCGGCGCGGAGCGCGAGAGGACCCTCGCCGGCAACCGGGCGGCCTTCGACCAGCTGGCCCTGGTGCCCCGAGTGCTGGCCGACGTCTCCGCCTGCGACACCGCCACCACCCTGGTGCGCAGCCGCGCGACCCTGCCGGTGGCGGTGGCGCCCGTCGCGTACCACCGGCTGTTCCACCCCGAGGGCGAGCTGGCCTCGGCCCGGGCGGCGGCCGCGGCGGGGGTGCCGTTCACCGTCGGCACGCTCAGCAGCGTCGGCTTCGAGGAGCTGGCCGCGACGGGAGCCACGCTCTGGTTCCAGCTGTACTGGCTACGCGACCGGGGGCGGCTGCTCGACCTGGTCGCGGCGGCCGAGGCGGCAGGCAGCGAATGCCTGGTCGTCACCGCCGACGTGCCGTTCATGGGCCGCCGCCTGCGCGACGCCAAGAACGCCTTCGCGCTGCCCGCGGACGTCCGCGCGGTCCTGCTCGAAGACGGCGCCGCCGGGCGGGCCCACCAGGCGACCACCGCCGTCTCGGCCGTGGCCGCGCACACCGCCGAGCTGCTCTCCCCCGCCGTCACCTGGGCGGATCTCGCCTGGCTGCGCGAGCACACCAGCCTGCCGCTGATGGTCAAGGGGGTGCTCGACCCGGCGGACGCGGTGCGGGCCGCCGAACTCGGCGCCGAAGCCGTGGTGGTGTCCAACCACGGCGGCCGCCAGCTCGACCGGGCCGTCCCCTCGATCACCGCGCTGCCCGCCGTCGCCGAGGCGCTGGCCGGCCGCGACTGCCAGGTGCTGCTGGACAGCGGGGTGCGCGGCGGATCGGACGTGCTCACCGCCCTCGCCCTCGGGGCGTCCGGGGTGTTGCTCGGACGCCCGATGATCTGGGGCCTGGCGGCCCGGGGCGAGGCCGGCTGCGCCCACGTGCTCGACCTGCTGGCCGCGGAGCTGCGGCACGCGCTCGGCCTCGCGGGCTGCGCCGACCTGAGCGCGGCCGCCGCGCTGCGCACCACCCCCATGCCCTGCCCCACCTGGAGTGCACCGTGACCACCACCGCCCCACCCCGCGGCCTGCTGCGGGCCGACCTGCACCCCTCCCTCGCCGACCCGGCGATGACCTCGATGAACCTGCTCAACGAAATCTCCATCCGCTACCCGGAGGCGGTCTCCTTCGCCGCGGGCCGCCCGGCGGAGCAGTTCTTCGAACTCGACGCCGTCCACCGCCACCTGGACCGCTACGTCGCCCACCTGCGCGCCGAGCGCGGGCTCTCCGAGGAGGCGGCCCGGCGACAGGTGCTCCAGTACGGGCGGACCAAGGGGATCATCCACGAGCTGATCGCCACCCACCTCGCGGTGGACGAGGGCATCGAGGTGCCCGCCGAGTCGATCGTGGTGACGGTGGGCTGCCAGGAGGCGATGTTCCTGGTGCTGCGGGCGCTGCGCCGCGGCCCCGAGGACGTGGTGCTCGCCGTCTCGCCCACGTACGTGGGGCTGACCGGCGCGGCGCTGCTCGCCGACCTGCCGGTGCGGCCGGTGGCCGACGGCCCGGACGGCGTGGACCTCGCCGACCTGCGCCGCCAACTGGCCGCCGCCCGGGCCGAGGGGCTGCGCCCGCGCGCCCTCTACCTGGTACCGGACGTCGCCAACCCGAGCGGGGCCAGCCTGCCGCTGGAGCTGCGGCGGGAGCTGCTCGCCCTGGCCGCCGAGGAGGACTTCCTCCTGCTGGAGGACAACCCGTACTGCGTCTTCGCCGGCGAGGAGCGGCTGCCCTCGCTCAAGGCCCTGGACACCGAACGGCGGGTCGTCCACCTCGGCTCCTTCGCCAAGACGGCCCTCCCGGGCGCCCGGGTCGGGTACGTGGTGGCGGACCAGCCGGTGGCGGACGGCGCGGGCGGCACCGACCTGCTGGCCGACCTGCTCGGCATGATCAAGAGCATGACCACGGTGAACACCTCACCGATCGCCCAGGCCGTGATCGGCGGGGCGCTGCTCGAACACGGCTACAGCCTGCGGGCCGCCAACACCGAGGTCGCCGCGCTCTACCGGCGCAACCTCGCGCTCGTCCTGGCAGGCCTGGCCCGGCGCTTCCCGCCCGGCAGCGGGGTGAGCTGGAACGAGCCGCGCGGCGGGTTCTTCCTGGTGGTCACCGTGCCGTTCGTGGTGGACGACGCGCTGCTCGAACTCTCGGCCTCGGAGTACGGGGTGATCTGGACCCCGATGTCGCACTTCTACCCGGACGCGGGCGGGGAGCGGCAACTGCGGCTCTCCGTCAGCCAGGTCGACCCGGACACCGTCGACCGCGGGCTGGACGGACTGGCCGCCCTGATCGCCGCACGGTCCTGATCTCCGTAAGGTCCTGATTTCCGTACGGTTTTGATCGCCACACGGTCCTGATCACCGTACGGTTTCGATCGCCGTACGGTCCTGACCTCGGAGGGGGCGCCCGCTCCGGCGCCCCCTCCTTGCCGGGCCCCGCGTCAGGGGCAGCGGTTCGGGCCCGGGTCGGCGATGCCGACGCTCCCGGGCGCCCGGTCCGCCGGCGTGGCGTCCTCGGACAGCATCTTGATCCGGACCTGCCGCACATACCGGTCCACCAAGTGGCGCAGCACGCTGACCGTGGCGGCGACGTCCGGCGCCGGAATGCCGTCCAGCGCATTGGCCAGACCGGCGATGTTGGCCTGTTTCAGACGGTTGAGCATCGCCCGCCCCTCGGCCGTGAGCGCCACCTGGCGGGCCCGGCGGTCCAGCACGTCCGGAGTGCGTTCCACCAGTTGCTGGGTCTGCAGCCGGTCGATCTGCCGGGTGACGTGGGAGGGCTTGACCATCAGCCGGGCGGCCAGGTCGCCCACGCGGCTGACCTCCTCGGCCTCGGCGAGCGCGCGCAGCAGGTAGACGTCCGAGCGCGCCGCCGTGATGCCGGCCCGCGCCGTCTGGCGCTCGTGTTCCTGCGAGCGGGTCAGCAGGTAGGCCAGCGAGGCCAGCACCTCCTCCAGTTCGGAGGTGGCGGTCGGATTGTCTGTTGCGTCCGGCATGGGGGAACTGTAGCGACCCCGTTCGGGGAGTGGCTCCCCTCTCGACCACTGACCGGTTTCCGGACAGATTCGTTCGCCACCGGATGGGCCCTTTCGCCACCACTGACCGCGAGTTAGCGTGACGGTGAGTTAGTTGCTTAGGGCATGCAACGGTCCCGGGCGCTACCCCACGGCACCGCAGGCCCATCCGCTCGGCGCCACCGGCAAATCCGCTCCGCGAAGGGAGCCCATGATGGCCACCGCCGCTCACAACCCCCGGTTCACCCACCCCGCCGCCCGTGGCGGCTGCCCGTTCGACCCGCCGCCGGCCTACCAGCAGGCCCAGCAGGACGAACCGATCAGCCGGATCACCCTCTGGGACGGCGCCCCCAGCTGGCTGGTCACCCGCCACGACGACATCAAGGCCGTGCTCAGCGACGCCCGCTTCAGCTCGGACGCCGCCCGGCCCGGCTTCCCGTTCATCAGCGCCGGAGCCCGGCAGCTGAGCACCGGCCAGCGGACCTTCATCCGGATGGACGACCCGGAGCACGCCCACCTGCGCCGGATGCTCACCAGCGAATTCATGATCAAGAAGGTCGAGGCACTGCGCCCCGAGGTCCAGCGCATCGCCGACGAACTGCTCGACGAGCTGACCGCCGGCCGCAACTCCGGCGACCTGGTCCACGAGTTCGCGCTGCCGCTGCCGTCCCTGGTCATCTGCCTGCTGCTCGGCGTCCCCTACCAGGACCACGACTTCTTCCAGGAGTGCAGCCGGGTCCTGCTGCGCCGCGACTCCTCGGCCGAAGAGGTGCAGATCGCCCAGAAGAACCTGGTCGACTACCTGGTCAAGCTCACCGACTCCAAGCGCACCGAGCCCGACGACGGCATCCTCAGCCGCCTGGTCGCCCGCGGCGAACTGAGCACCGAGGAGATCGGCGCCATGGGCCGGCTGCTGCTGGTCGCCGGACACGAGACCACGGCGAACATGACCGCGCTCTCCATCCTGGCCCTGCTGCAGAACCCCACCCAGCTCGCCCACCTGCGCGAGCACCCGGAGTCGGTCGCCGGCGCCGTCGAGGAACTGCTGCGCTACCTCACCATCGTGCACTCCGGCCTGACCCGGGTCGCCACCGAGGACGTCACCGTCGGCGGCGTCCGGATCCGAGCGGGCGAGGGCGTGATCTGCATGATCAGCACCGCGAACCGGGACGAGCAGAAGTTCCCCGACGGCGACGAGCTCGACCTCTCCCGCGACGCGCGCCTCCACCTGGCCTTCGGCTTCGGCGTCCACCAGTGCCTCGGACAGCCCCTGGCCCGGCTGGAACTGCAGATCGCGCTGAACTCCATCCTGCAGCGACTGCCCGAACTGCGCCTGGCCGTACCGTTCGAGGAGATCCGCTTCCGGGGCGACATGCTCATCTACGGCGTCCACGAGCTCCCCCTCGCCTGGTAGCGGCCCCCCGCGTCCGAACCGATCCTCCGAAAGGAAAGCCATGCTCATCCACATCGACCAGGAAAAGTGCTGCGGCGCCGGCCACTGTGTACTGGCCGCCCCCGAGGTCTTCGACCAGCGCGAGGAGGACGGCATCGTCATCCTCCTCGACGCCGCACCCCCCGCCGACCTCCACCAGGCCGTCCAGGACGCCGCCGCGGTCTGCCCGGCCGCGGCCATCCGCCTCGAACACCTGTAATCACCCCCACTCCCCAACCCGCCGCCGGGCGAAGACCCTGACCGCGCGTCGGGTCCGGCCGAACCGACCGGTCCCGACCGAGGCCGAACCTCGACATCCACGCCGTGGAACAATGGACGGACCTCGCGAGGGGAGGCGGCGAGCATCGAAGGAGCGGCGGGTTGGCAGGGCTGGTGACCGACTGGATCCGGGTTCCGGTGGGCGAGGACGCTTCGAGGTGGACCACCCGCGGTGGCTGCCGCCGGGTTCTCCTCGTCGTCCACAACGTGACCTCCGCGACCCGTCTCCTGGACGTCGTTCCGCTGTTCCGCGACGACCTCAGGATCCAGCTGCTGGCCGCCTGTACGGGATCGTCCCCCTTCAGCGCAGGAGTCGCCGAGCTGCTGAGCTCCCTCGGGGTTCCGGTACTTCCGTGGGAGCAGGCCAAGCAGACACCCGTCGACCTCGCCCTGTCAGCCAGCTTCGGCGGTGAACTCTCCGTTTTCCAGGGGAAGTTGGTCGTCCTCTCGCACGGAGCCGGATACAATAAAAGGCTTGCAACACCG